>JBAUOG010001102.1:0-11195 GCA_049579625.1 Bryobacteraceae bacterium | reverse complement strand
TTGGGGCTTCAAGGGCGGCGGAGCAAAAGGCCCCGGCAAATGAGATCCCGGTGACGTTCGCCATCGCAACCGCTTGCCATCAACGATGCGCACCCAGGCACGGTCACACCTATCGAATGCGGAACGTTCGTGCCACGCTCGAAATGGAAGTCCCCCGCGCCCTGAGTAATGCAGACGCTCACCGCCGAAACGTAACCAAATGTTGTCCGGCCGGTAGAACAAAGAACTGCGGTTTCTCTCCCCCGATTGGCCGCCAATACAGACTGCCATCCACTTCCACGGCTGACACCGCGGCGTCCAGCGTCGCAATCGCGCGTGTCTGGCTCTTGTAGGCCAGCTCGATACCGGTTCGAGTCGTTTGTGCGGCTTGCACATCGCCGTTGAAGTCGCTGATGTGCAAAGCGGCCGAAGCCCCGGGTGGGGTGACACCAGGCGCCAGACGATGGTGTCCGGCGGGCGTCAACACCGCGACCGGACTTTGCACCGGCCACGGTTTCCCGTCGATCTCCACGGCGCCGGTCCAGAGAATGCGGCACGCTTGAGGTGTGGTTACATCCAGTTCGTCCGCTGAAGGATGCTTCACTCGTGCCAGCGTCGCTGCGGCGGGAAGCAGCGTCAGGTCCTGTTTCTCGAGAGAGCTTTCAAAGTACAGTGCTACCTGATGGAACGATGCGGCGGCCGAATGAACCAGTTCCAGTAATTCGACACCGGTCTGCTTCTTCGTCGGATATACATCCTGATACCGTTCCACGATGTTGATATCCACTGCAAAGGTCATCGCGGGCTTGTTCGGGGTCAGTTCCGCATATTTGGCGGCCAGTTGAGTGTATCGTTCCGCGCCCAGGTTCCAGAGGGGCGCTGGATCCTCGATGATCAGCTTCACCCCACGTGCCTCGGCCAGCGGCAGCGTGTGGGCCACATCGGCGCCAAGCGCATCACGCACGCCGGGCTCAAATCGATCGTCAATGTGGGTGAGGACGATGTCCAGCCATGGCTTGCGCTCCCGAATGCGCATCGTCGTATCCATCCACTGAGATTGCATCTCCGTTACCAGATGCGCGCGATAGTCGAGGAATTTGCGCAGCGACGCCGGATCGCGGCCGGCGGCATTCGCCGAAGACGGATCAAACAGCAGTTTCGGATCGAAACCGGTTGACTGCTTAAACGCTGCCCGCACGTTCTCATTCATCGGTGTGAAGCGCGACGGGTTGGAAGCGCCTTCGAGCGATTCGAAATACAATTCCGCGAGATTCACGCCATCCCAGTCAAATCGCTCCAGCAGTCCTTGAACTTGTGCCTCGACGGCTTTGCGGCAGGCCGGGTCCTGCAGGTTCATCAGCTTTCGCCAATCCAGCTTTGCGTCCTGCCCCAAGGCCGTCTTCTCTCGCCATTCCGGGTGGTCGGCCCAGAACTTCTCACTGACATGCGGCAACTCCAACCAGGCATAGGTCAGGATCGCGTTGCGATGACAGGCCGCAATCAGCCCCCGCAGATAAAGGTCGCGCTCATCGTCGGGCTCCATATTGTGCCAGGCCGCAATGTGCAGCGCCGAAATGCCGGTCTGGCGCCAGCGGCGCGCCAGGTAATCCACGTCGGCCCGGCTTCGATAGGCCGAATCGAAAAAGGCCCACAAATTGGTCGCCTGCGCTGGCGGGGTGAAATCCAAATCGGCCAGAGCCTGCAGCAAATACGGGTAACGCTCGATGCCCGTTACCCCCGGTGGCGTGGCCAGCCATAGGATGGCCCCCTGACGTGTCTTCTTGCCGGCCAGCACGGGCTGCCCCGACCATCGATCGCGGGCGAACACCTGATAGTCATTCGCCAGGTCGGCCCCATTTGCCTGGACTGCCTCCCCCCAGATGATTTGTGTGTTCGGTGCGTGCACGTCGCGTATCTGGCGAATCGATATCTGATCGGCCCGCGGTGTAATCCCAAGCTGCGCCGATCCCGGAACCGCGCCTTCCAGAATCACGATGTGATCCGCGGATAGTTTGACAAGATCCACAGCAGCCCCGCCACCGGTTCCTATCACTCGAATCGTGGCGTCGTTCGCCGACTGCTCCAGTCCGATCGAGCCGAGCATCGTCACCCACGGCGCAGAATCCGTGGCTTGCACGGAAAAGCCTGCCTCACCGTGCAGCATCATGACCGCACCCGCGCAGAGTAAGCCGAGTCTTAATGCGAGAACGCGTACCATAGGCCGATCCGTAAGTCGTGATAGCTGGTTTGAGGAGTGTACTGGTTGGGCCGAAGATAGTAGCCCAGCAGATAGTCGGTCAGGAAATAGACGTTGCGCGGCATGAACGGCGTATGTAGCCGGATGCCTGGACCCCACTCGAAGGTGTTCGCCCAGTACTGATCCTTCAGGTCGACCGTCACATTCCCGTTGAATAACAGTTGCGCGCTGGTGTGCTCAGTGAGGTGGAATGTCCGTCCGGTGCGGTGCTGGTTGTAGAGCAGCCAGTCTTTGTCAAAGCGGCTAATGTAAACACCGTCAGTGGTTGTCTGATAGAACCAACCGGAGTGTCTGGCGTTGAGAAGGCTCCCGAACCCTTTCGCAAAGTTCACACCGCCCCGGTAATCGGGAATCGCGCGAGGTTCCCCGGGCGCCTGGGTCAAGTAGCTGACCGCTTCGCCGGCCTCCGCCCATCCCATCAAGTGATGCCAGGTTCGTGTTGCAACCCCACCGGCGAATATAACGGCGCTCTCTGACAGGTACTTCGGCGGCGATCCTTCCCCGCCGGGCATCGCGCTGAGGGCGTCGCCAACCAGCCGCGTCGACAGATAGAACTGGACGGGCGCCTTCCCCAGCACCGGAATTCTCAGCTTGACCTGGCTGTAGGCAAACATGTCCTGCCAGCGAGTAGAGTAAATCGGAAGACCCCAAATCGTGATTTCCGGCACGCCGCCGCTGGTGAGGTTGTGATACGCGCGGTCCGCGTCCTTGGCGACCGCGGCATTGTTCATATGTCTCGCCCGGTCGAACCAGTGGATGGCCTCCCGATTGTCACCGGCGATGTTATACGCCCACCCCAGTCCGATGGCCACTTCGGCGTCATCCGGATTGTGCTCATTCGCCTGATGGTAGTAGCGGATGGCATCCTTTATGTACCCGGCGGCCAGACTCTTCTGTGCCATCGCCTTTGGATTCGTAACCTTATCCGAGCTGTTTGGATCTGGGCTGCCGTTCGCCCCTGGCTTGTTTGCCGCAAACTGCACCGGTGGCTTGCCCGCCTTGGGCGCCAGCAAAGCCGCTAGTTGTGCGACAGCTATTCGATCGCCCGGATCGGCTCGCGCGATCACTTCGAATTCCTTGGTCGCCTCTTCGTCCCGGTGCAGCTGCAGCAGCAGGTACGCCAACTCTCTCCGCAACCCAGTGTTCTGCGCGTCCAGCACCAGCGCCTTTTGGAACTCGTACACATAGGGATACCTTGTGCCGAACAGTTCTTTGGCCTGTTCGGCCGTCCGCGGGTCTTTGCTCCAGGTAGCGGCGATCAGTGCCGCATGCGCATCGTCCACCCGATTCAGCTGCTGCCAAACCCGAGCCTCATCCAGCAGAAGCGAAGCCACCTGAGGCTTCAGTTGCCGGCAGATTTCATACTGTTCGGCAGCCAGATTCAAATCGTCGCGCCGCTCAGCGAGTTGCGCCAGCTCCCAGTGCGCGCTGAATGTCGCGGGGTCATTGGGATTGGGTAATCTCGCCAACGCTTCCTTCCACTGGGCGATTCCTTCCGCCAACGGTTGGTCTACGTTTTGGAACGCCTCCTCGGCCGTCTTCCTTGTGGTGGCCGACGCACCGTGTGTGCGCAGCCGGTCGAACGTGCGTCGTGCCTCAATCGGTTTCTTGGTTTCGTAGCAAAGGAAAGCGTACTCCAGCGCCGCCGTCTCATCGTGCGGACTCAGCTTCAGCGCCGCCTCGAATTCATCCCGCGCCTCCAAATTGTCGCCTGTCTTCAGCAGCGTGTAGGCCAAGTCCTTGTGAGCAGCCGCGTTACCGGACTGCTTTGTGAGCCCCAACCGGAATTGCGCGATGGCGCGGTCGTAGTCCTTCAGATTCAGCGCCAGGTAAGCCTGGTCCAGTTCCGGCGGCGCGGCCGAGTCCGCCGCGCGCCCCAGCCGCGGTAGCAACGCCAGCGCCAGTAGAAGGGCCAGGATAGACAACAGCACCTGGAGGGCGGGATGCAGCGTCCCAGCGGACCGGCGGCGGTGACGGGCGTGGCTGAAATAGCTAGGCAGCATTGGGTATCACCAATGGAGTAGTGGAGCAGCCGGTACGATTGTCTCAGCTGCTTTACTCCACATTCGGCGCTACCGCAGTCGTTAGAATGGGAAACAGGTGGCAAAAATGTCCCGTTTCCGTGGTGTGGATTACCTGCTGATCGACTCCCAGTTGAGCGAGCAGGAATTGATGGTGCGGCAGGCTGCACGCCAGTTTGTGGATGACGAAGTGCTTCCCGTGGTTCGCGAAGCATACAACCACGGCGAGTTTCCGACGCACCTGATCCCGCAGTTAGGCGAACTGGGATTCTTCGGCGCGAACCTGGAGGGCTACGGTTGTGCCGGGATGAGTAGTGTCGAATACGGCCTCATCATGCAGGAACTGGAGCGCGGCGACTCAGGCTTGCGCAGCTTTTGCTCCGTGCAAGGCGGATTGGTCATGTATCCCATCCACACTTACGGCTCGGAGGAGCAGAAGCAACACTGGCTGCCGAAGCTGCAGTCCGGCGAAGCCATCGGATGCTTTGGGCTGACTGAGCCCGACTTCGGTTCCAATCCAGGCGGCATGCGATGCACCGCCGAAAAGCGCGGTGATTCCTGGGTCCTCAACGGAGAGAAGACTTGGATCACCAGCGGCTCCGTGGCGGATGTCGCGGTCGTTTGGGCGCGGACCGCGGCGGGCGTGCGCGGCTTCCTGGTGGAGAAGGGCACAAAGGGCTACTCGACTTCGGATATTCATGGCAAGCTCTCTATGCGCTGTTCGGTCACCTCGAGCCTTCATTTTTCCGCTTGCGAGATTCCTGCTGACAATCTGCTTCCCTGTGGCAAGGGCCTGAAGGCCGCGCTGGCTTGCCTCACTCAAGCACGATTCGGCATCGGCTGGGGCGTGCTGGGCGCTGCGATGGATTGTTACGACACCGCGCTTCGCTACACTCTGATGCGGAAGCAGTTCGACGACAAGCCGCTGGCTGGGCACCAACTCGTCCAGGAAAAGCTCGCCTGGATGATTACCGAGATCAGCAAGGGGCAGCTGTTAGCGCTCCACGTGGCCCGCTTGAAAGATGCGGGAAAGGCGGATCCTGCTCATGTCTCGATGCTCAAGAAGAACAATGTTGCGATGGCGCTGGATTGCGCCCGCTTAAGCCGCGATTTGCTCGGAGCAAACGGCATCATGGACGAATATCCCATCATGCGCCATCTCTGCAATCTGGAAACCGTGAAGACCTACGAAGGAACGGATCACATCCACACCCTAGTCATCGGCGAAAAGATCACCGGCATTCCAGCGTACAAATAGTCGTGGCGCAGGCTTTTAACGTCTTCATCTGAGTCTGAGCCTGTGTAACAACTCGAGCACAGAACCGCGCGCGTGAGCAAGCGGATGTCCTGCTATTTCAACTGTCCCGCTTCTATAGCTTTCACTTTGGCGAGACGCCGGGCATGCCGTTCCTCGCCCGTGAACTTGGCGCCCAGGAAAGCTTCTACTAGATCGAATGCTGTGTTGTTTCCGATGACGCGCGAGCCCATCACCAGCACGTTCATGTCATCGTGCTCGACGCCTTGATGCGCTGAATAATGATCGTGCGTCAGCCCGGCCCGAATGCCTTTGAACTTATTCGCGGCGACGGAGACACCAACACCGCTACCGCAAACCAGAACACCCCGCTCCCCTTTACCCGCCAGGATCGCCTCGCACACCAGCACCGCGAAATCGGGGTAGTCATCCGGCTTCCCTGGTTCATGCGTGCCGACATCCAGCACCTCGTGGCCAAGAGTCTTCAAATATTGAATCAGCGCCTGCTTCATGTCGTACCCGGCGTGATCCGCTCCGATAACGATTTTCATATGTGCGTTTATTACTCTATCGCGTCAGGCGCGCGCCGCGTGTCTCGAAGCCCGCCCTTACTGTATACGCTCCAGCAACACAGCCGTACTGTCGTAATCGCCCTTCAGCGGCAACGTGAGCCCTTCAGACATCAGGTAAGCCCCACTGAGTTCCCGGCTTCCGGGCGCATCCAGCACCTGGACACGGTACACGGCTTTCTCGTCCAAGCCGGCCAGCCGGATCGCCGGCGTCGGGTTGCGAAACTGTTGCGAATGAAGAAACGCGAACAGCACTGCCTGCTTGCCGTCTTCACTCACGTACTGGTTGGCGGTGAGGGGGCCTAACCGCGGCGATAGCAGCCGGTAGAGATTACCATGTTGAATGGTCAGCCGGATGTTTTTGTAGTAGGCCACCATCCGGGTTGCAAGCGCGGACTCTTCAGGCGTCCATTTGTTGAGGTTTGCGCCGATACCCAGCGCCCCTTGCATGGCCACCAAAAAGCGAAACTTCAGCGGCACGCTGCGGTCATTCTGGTTCGGAACATCGGTGACCCACGCCGACATCGTTTGCGGCGCATAGGCTTGACTGAAGCCCTCCTGGATAGTCAGCCGGTCGAAGGCTTCCGTGTTATCGGAGGTCCAGACCTCGTCAACATGCCGCATGATGCCCAGATCGATGCGGCCGCCGCCTCCGGAGCAGGATTCGATTTCGAGTCCGGGGTGTTTCGCGCGCAGCCGGTCGATGACCTCATACAAGTTGCGGACGTACTGGATCCAGATCTCCTTCTGCGCGCCATCGGGAGCGCCTTCCCAGCCGGGTTCGGAGAAACTGCGGTTCATGTCCCACTTCAAGTACTTGATCGGATAGTCGGTGACCAGCTTGTCGAGCACGCCCAGAATGTATTCCTTTACGTCCTGGCGCGCCATGTTCAGCACCAGTTGGCTGCGCAGCTCGCTGCGCGGGCGTCCCGGGAAATGCATAGCCCAGTCCGGGTGGGCGCGATACAGGTCGCTATCCGGGTTGACCATTTCCGGCTCGACCCACAAGCCGAAGTCCATGTTAAGGCTCCGGACATAATCGGCCAGTGGCTTGAGCCCGTTGGGGAACTTCGTGGGATTGACGGTCCAATCGCCAAGGCCGGCGTGGTCGTCGTTACGCTTGCCGAACCAGCCGTCGTCCATGACGAACAGCTCCACGCCGAGCTTGGCAGCCTTCTCGGCGAGCGCTCGCTGGCCGGGCTCATCCACATTGAACTCGGTTGCCTCCCACGAGTTATAAAGGACCGGGCGAGGGCGTGCCTGGACGCCATGCGGCAGAATCTGTGTGCGTTCGAAACGATGCAACAACCGCGAAGCCGCGCCAAAGCCGTGAGCGCTGAACCCGCCGTAGAACGGCGCCGACGCCAGCGACTCACCTGGCTTGATGTGATACGAGAAATCGAACGGATTGAAGCCGCCCGTGACCCGGACTTGCCCATATGCGCTCTGCTCGACGTCGATACGCCAGTTGCCGCTCCAGCCGAGCGCCCCAAACCAGACCCGGCCGGTCTCTTCCGTGGCCGCGCCATTCTGGTCGATCGCAAACCACGGGTTGGCGTTGTGGCTGGTGTGGCCTTTACGGCTCTCGATGATCTTCTGGCCCGTATGGATCTCTTCGCGGGTCAGTTGTGTCTCGTCTGCCCAGCGGCCGGTGAGGTAACTGAGGCGATAGCCCTGTCCGTGCGGCACGTACCACACGCCGGATTGGAAGCTCTCCAGGTCAACTGCCTGCTGTGAGCGATTCTCAAAGGTCGCTTCCTTTTCGATAATCCCCTCCTCGGGGAAAACCGTATAGCGGAGTGTGACGTAGAGTTCATCGTTGATGTCCTTCACCCGGATAAGTAACTGGTTGCCCTGAATCTCGTGGCTCACGTAATGCAGCACCAGGTCGCGGTCGCCGTCGGCGCGGCTGAGTTTCAGGCACGGCTCGAGATAACTGGTCCCTCCCCAGCCGGCATACTCTTCGTTGATCCACGACTGGGCGGGATCGAACGACGATCCTTCGTGTCCGGGGTCAGGCACTGCGAGGTCATCGGATCGCCATAGTGGATCGCCCCAGTAGACGGTCTGCAATTCACCGCGGCGGTTCACGTTGAAGGCGTAAGTGCTGGTTGTTGTATTGAGAGTCCACATCTTTTTCGCCGCGGAGTACTCAATCGGTGCAGGAGCGGCAGCAAGGTAGGAAAGAGAGGCGCCAAGCAGCAGGGCAGCCGGAAGCAGAAGTGTTCGCACGATGGACATTCTATACTCAACACTCACAGGCTAAAGCGGGCTGCGCCGGCCTGCCGTTTACAATGAGAGGGAGGACAAGGGTAGAAGACGATCCCGGCACCGCTGTAAACGCCCGTTTTTTGCAACTCTCAAGAGTCCTGAATCCGTGCCTGTTACCGGACGTCTCAGGGTGCGGCCCGGGCCGGGAACTCCATCAGGCTATTTGATTTTGAACCAGAAGCTTCTTATTCCAGAGTGGTGCGTCGTCCTGCTCGTCGGACCATCCGGTGCCGGAAAATCAACCTTCGCCAGACAGCATTTTACCTCCACCGAGGTGCTTTCCTCCGACTACTTCCGATCACTGGTTTCAGACGACGAGAACGAGCAATCTGCCACCCAGGATGCCTTCGATCTGCTGTACCTGGTCGCCCAGAAACGGCTGCTCCGGAAGAAGCTGTGCCTTATCGATGCCACCAACCTGCGTCCGGAGGATCGGCGCGGCTTCGTGGATCTGGCGCGAGAATCGGGTTGTTCCTGTGCCGCCATCGTTCTAAATCTGCCGCTCGAAGCGCATCTTGAGCGAACCGGGCTGCGAACGGATCGCCAGATATCGCGGGCAGTTGTCAAGGCTCAGTTCGCTGAGTTTCGCAACAACCTCGACACCCTCCACGCCGAAGGCTTCCGGCCGGTCTATGTGCTGGAAACGCCCGAGCAAGTCGGGCGTGTCGAGATCGTCCGTACACCGTCGATCTAGTCTCATCTCCTTAGCCCACACTCGCATCGACCGGAAAATTTTTCACCAACCTGAAGTTTTGGCTCTCAACAAGCTTCGGGCGCCTTTGTCGGGTTCCGTTGCCAAATATCTGACAAATTCCGATTCAGGTTGAGAACAAAGCGTTTCATGCGTGTCGAGAGCATCTGTTCCAACCCTCGTAACCTCACGAGTTGAACTTGGCACGAAAACTGCCTCAGCATTGTCGAGCAACGAGACAGTTGCCGGTCAGTGAACCCCAGCAGACCCGCTCGGAGAGCGGAAAAGGGAATAAAACACTGAGTACGGGAAACGTTTAAAGGGAGGGCTAAGACCTGACATGACAACAGAAGAATACGGCAATGCCTACCAACGAGGGTTCAGCGCTACGGTTCGGTTCTTGGTGTCGCGCGGTTTAGCCTACGACGCCGCCCTCGACACGGCACAATCCGCCTGGACGAAAGGTTGGGAGCGC
This sequence comes from Bryobacteraceae bacterium, assembly GCA_049579625.1. GTDB lineage: Bacteria > Acidobacteriota > Terriglobia > Bryobacterales > Bryobacteraceae > CAJCIT01. Next base: position 1,677 of record JBAUOG010001102.1, on the reverse strand, counting down.
CGCGCCCAACTTCGGGACCCGAACCTGATCCTAACCTGGACGAACAGTATTGCACTAAACATTCACCGGACCTATTTGCGCCGTGAGCCGACCATGCAGGCCCTGCCGGAAATGACCATCCCACCGCGCATCACCTCCGCCGTGATCGACGCCAAGCGCATTTTGAATGCCTGCCGGCCGAACGATCGTGCCGTGCTAGAGGGTTACTACATCGAAGGCTACAAAGTCCAAGAGATCGCCGAACGTCACGGATGGACCGCAACCGCGGTGCGTATCCGCCTGCTGAGAGCCCGTCGCAGCGCTGGACGCAACCTGCAGAAGTCGAAATACCCCAAGGTCCAAAGCATCAGAACCCGCAAGCAGAAGGCCGTCGAGTGGGTGGCAGCCAAACCCGATACGCCCAAGCGTAAGGTCGCCTAAAAAGCAGCAATACCTCCTTCGTGAAGCAATGCTTAGCCGCGCGCCGCTTTAGGTGTGCGGCTTTTTGTTTCCTTGGCCTTCTCCGGGACGCTGGCAGCGGCGGCTCGCTCCGTTTCCATTACGGCTGGCTTGCGTGCGGGGAGTTCACCCAGGCTCTTTTGCAGCGCTGCCATCAGGTCGATAACCGGCGCCAGTTTCTTAGGCGCGGTCTCCGTAATGGTCTGGCCTTCGCGCTTGGCGTCGATTAGTTGCGTTAGCCGCGTCTGGTATTCGTCGTGGTACTTCGATGGGTCGAAGTCCACTGCGAGCCCCTCCACAAGTTGCTCTGCCAGCGCCACCTCCTGCGGTTTTACGCTGACTTGATCGGTGTGGCCGTACTCGGGAACTTCGCGGACCTCCTCCGGGTAGAACATAGTGTGGAGCGTCAGCCCATCGGCGTGGGGCCGGACTATCACTGTGTACTCCCGCTGATGCATGGAGATTTTGGCAACCGCACTGTAGCCGGATTTCTTCATCGTTTCAAATAGCAGATGATAGGCCTTCTTGCCGGCATCTTCGGGCACCATGAAATACGAGGCGTCGAAGTAGATTGGGTCCACTTGGTTTGCCTTTACAAACTCCAGAATCTCCATGGTGTCGCCGGAAGGAGGGGCAATTTTCTTGATCTCTTCGTCTTCCACCAGAATGTAGTGATTCTTCTCCACCTCGTAGCCCTTGGCCAGCTCATTGCGCTCCACAACCCGCTCGCAGGTGGGACAGAAGATCTGTTGCTTGATGCGGCTCCCGCACTTCTCGTGGATCTGATTGAAGCTGATGCGCTCAGATCGGGCGGCCGCGAACAGCCGCACCGGGATGGAAATCAGGCCGAACGTGATGTAACCCTTCCAGACAGTGGATGCCATAGATGTTCTCCACGGCTTTCGCTACCTCAAGAGCCGCATTAAACAATATACCCTCTTTATGTCACCCCGCAATCGGATGCCCTTCCGGAGTTGAACCCCGCCCGGCCCAGCACAGACCTCAGCATGAGCGCCGGAGTGCACACCCTCAAGGATGAAAAAGGTCGCGGCATTTTCATCCGAACGGCGCCGCTCCTCAGCTCATCGGGGACACCCCGGCCTGATGTCATCCTCACTTCCAACGTCTCAAAGCGCCGGCGGAGCGCCAGCTCGTCGTGCGCGCTGTAGGCGTGTCCCCAAACGCGACAAAGCTCGTCAACCGCGGGCTTTCTAAGGCTTCCCAACCAAGTATTTTCAG
>JBAUOG010001101.1:0-3330 GCA_049579625.1 Bryobacteraceae bacterium | reverse complement strand
CGTTGGAAGTGCGAAGGCTGAAGCGGCAATCTCAAATCACCGTCTTCGACGTCGGTAAAGAGCCTCCCCCCGACTTTTGCCCTTCGGGTTGGTCCGCCTATTTGTTCGAGGCGCTAGCGATAGACGGCTTGGCGATTGTGGCTTCGGAACTCCACCAGCCCCGACCCGGCTTGCGGCTTGCAGAGCTCGCCGAACTCGCCGACCAGTTGACGCACCATCTGCACGAAGGAAGCCACGAATCTCAGTCGATGTCGGCCGATGATCGCAACCCCGGCCAGCGCACATCCGAGTGGTCGGAGGGAGACGACGACCTCACCTCGCACGACGAATTACCGGCCGAAGAATCTCTGTCGCGTTTGCGGTCCACGATCGCCGTTGCATCGCCGAATCTTGACCGCAGCAGCGGACCCTCGACAACGCACGTCGCGCCCACGCGCGAAGTGCTCGAACAGCTTGAACACCTCGACGATTTGGTCTTCGAAACGATCAACGGGCGCCAGCCGGCGCTCGAGGAATTGACACAATGCTGGCCGGCCCTTGCCAAGCAATTGCCGGCTGAGCTATTGGCCGAATCTCGCGAACAGTATCTCCGCTACGCGATCAAGCTTTGGCAATCGCAACGCGACGACGGACCTCGCGATCCAGCCTGGGCGATTGCCGCGCTCGACGTGCTTAACGTCCTCTTCGGCGAGTAGGGCCCGCTGTGCGTGCCGCGCGGTAGGACGGTTCTTCCGAACCGTCCGCCTCTCGATGCGAAAGGGTCGGGAGTCTTTTTCGGCCAGGTCCAACGACAACTCATCGGCGCTCGGCCAAAAACAAACTCCCGACCCTCTCACTCTGCTCGAAGGCTCAGGAGAGCCGTCCCACGTTTGTCGCCGAGGCAGAAATTCCGCCGCGGTATCGCATTTGATAATTGAACCTGTCCTTGATCGAGCTGGAAAGGTGTCAGGAGCTGGAAAGGTGTTAGGAACCTTTTTCGGGGGCTTGCCTTTCAATAGTATCAGTTTAGTTCCCCGACGGAGGTTTTGTCGCGTTGGGCGGCGGGGCGATTTTTTTGGAGCGCCCTTCGGACGTGCGGACTGTGCGGCGCGGCGATCTCAATTGCGATAGGCGCGGACAGCATGCTCACGGCGCAGGGAGAACGCTGGCGGGAAAGACGCCATGACGAGGAGCGCTGTGATCGACTCGGCGCGCGGCAAGGATCGTGGGTCGCATGAGCGGCAGCCTGCGCCGGCGCTTCAAGACCCTGCCATGCCGGGACCGCCGTAGATGTAGCGCAGCACCCGATCCGGAAACTGAGTGCAGAGTCGGTAGAGAACGTCAATCGCCCGCCGCCCGTGACGCTTGGCCGTTTCATTGATGGTCATGACCCAAGCCATCCGTTCGGCGCCTTGGCGTGTGCGATGTCCGAACGTGATCTTGCGGAGAACCACCAAGGGCCGCAAGCAGCGCTCGGCGTGATTGTTCGTGGGGGGCACGCGGGAGTCATCCAGAAACACCAGCCAGCAATCGGCATAACGGCGGATTCGTTCCTGCAAGGTGGCCGCTTTCTCGTGCTCCGCCGGGCAGCTTTGCAAACGCTCCAGTTCCGTCCGCAGCCAAGTCTGTTCGTCGGCTTGCTGTTGCGGCGAGAGCCGGCTTCTCCGGCGGTGAAACTCGCAGCCGCGTTGGACCCACGTTTTGATGGCTTCCAAGAACTGATGGGCCGATGAGTTCGCCGCCGTCAGCTTCTGCCAGTCGCGCGCGGTGCGCGCCAAATGCGAGAGGCATTTCTGCTTGGCTTTGGCCCCGTGCGCATCGTACGCCGAATAGCAATCGGTCACCAAGGTGCCCGCGAAGTCCTCGCCCAGCAGGTCGCGCGACACTTCGCCAGCCCGGGAGGTGTCAAAGTGAAAGTGGATGTAGCGCTGCGTTGCGTGCAGCCAAAAATAGGCCCGCTCGCCGTCGAGCACCCAATAGGTTTCATCCGCGTTGACCGCGCCGTCGCTGGCGGCGATTTTTTTGCGGATGTCCTCGGCGACCGGCTCGGCTGCGGTTGACACCCGCTTCTCAAAACCGATCAGCGCCGCGGGGGTGAACCGCACGCTGAACAGATCGGCGATTGCCCGCGGCACCTTGCGGAGGCTGATGCCGATGTCGTGGCGCAGGTACAGACTCATGGCCCGCAGCCGCGGTCCGATCTTGCTGCGGAGAATCTCGCCTTCCCCCGGCTTCTGCACCCAGCGCCGGCAGGACAAACAGCGCGCCAACGGATGGCGGAATCGCGTGACATGCCGTCGGCCCTCGATCAGGTCTTCTTGATCGTGATCGACCGCCGGCTGCGATCCAGACACCTGGACCGGCCCCCGGCAGTGCGGGCAACGCTCGGGCGCCGACACCTCGACCAGCGCGTTGTAGTGGTTCGGCGCGGGACGAAACCAGCCGGGATGCCCCACCGGAGCGCCCCGCTTGCGCGGTCCGGCCGGGGAAGAAGGATCGCAGGGCTGGGCCTGCAAACCCGGCTCGGCCTGTCGCTGCCGGTTGGTGGCGAACTTGGTTTGCCGCTCCAGCTTCAATTCCAACTTAAGCCGTTCGATCTGCTGCTTGAGCGCTTCGTTCTCCGCCACCAACTCCGAGACGGACTTTCGCGCCGCATCCAATCGACGATTTAGCCAATCGAAGCCCTCCTGGCTCTCCCCGGCCGCTTGCACCAACGTCGCCAGAGCCGCTCCGCCCAAATGCGGGCAGTGGCTCACCTGCGGGCAAGCATATTCATGTTTGGGATAAAAGCAGAACGTCACGGCCGTTCCTCCTTGAACGCCGACAACATAGCCGCTTTCCAGCCGCCGACGCCAGACGAATCACGCTCCCACCGCTCCGCCCAATGACCTCGACGACGCCACCCCCACCGGCGCTAGCATTCACAAATCCCCGGTCCGGGAACTAAACTGATACTTTCAATAAGTGTCACTAAAAGGTTCCTGACACCTTTTCCGTCCGAGCATCGCCGTGACCCCTCATTGGTTCTCTAGCGCCCATTGCGTGGCGTAGCGGACGAGCGCCGCGCCGTCGCTCAGATCCAGTTTTTCGCGGATCCGATCGCGATAGGTCCAGACCGTCCGAACGCTCAGATGCAGTTGTTCGGCAATCTCATTCGTCTTCAGGCCTTCGCCAATCAGCCGGAAAACCTCCAGTTCGCGGTCTGAGAGCGCCTCAATCGTGCCTTGACCTGCTTTTTTCCCTGCCCCGACGGCGCGGTGCAGTACGGCGTCCGAAATCGCCGCGCTTAAATAAACCTTGCCCGAGAGAACCTCGCGAAGCGCCTCGACGATTTGGTCGGTGGCGTGTTCC
>JBAUOG010001100.1:0-3038 GCA_049579625.1 Bryobacteraceae bacterium | reverse complement strand
GCAATCAAGTGGAACCCGACGTCGCGCTGAAATTCCGTGAACTCGCTAGGCACTGTTGAGGCCGCATCCAATAGCGAGCCGACTTCGTGGCGATAGCCATCAAGGAGACGTGGCTTGAACTCCCCATTGCATTTCGCGACTGGAGCAGAACCGTCCTGCCTTCCGGCGGCCTTCTGCCAGAGAGGACGATCTTTACCCAGATCATGATGTTGAGCTGCCCACTCGAAGACGGCCAGCAGTTCGCTGCCAAAACCAAGCCGAGACGTCAGGGACTTTACGACATGGACCACATCGCTCGTGTGCTCTTCGAGCAGGAAGGACGACGAACCAACCTTGGCCTCGGGCCTCCTTCGGAAATACCGCCAGACCACGGGGGCCGCGTCTTCAACGTCGTCCCGCTCGACTTCGACAGTGCAAACGAGGCGGTACTCGGCCAACGAGAAGTCCAATTCCTGACCCGGCCCCAGGCGCATTCTTTGACTCTGGTCCGCGGAAACGTCGTACCTCAGGAGGTCTCCTGCCGATAGCGCCGCTCTTCGTTTCGACCAGCTAACCATCCCCTGGTCGTCTAGGTCACCGATCCCTGGAGGCAGCACCAGAGTGGCATACTTGAAGTCTTCCTTGCTGCCGAGAAGTTGCTCGATCGTGCCGGATTTGATGGACCTGTCTGGGCCGATCAGAATGGCGGGATCGTCGAGATAGTTCGTCTCGGCGAGTTCGACACAAAGGCGACCTGTCACAGCCTTGAGGAGTTCGTGAGGCAAAGGACGATAACACTCGAATACCTCCTCGCGGTCGGCCTGGGTAACGGACGAATGCACAAGGTCGCGCACGTCCTCGCGCCAAATGACATGAGTTTCGGGTGGCGCGGATTCCTCGTCGCCCCGCAGCCAGGCGCCAACCCTCGGACGGGAACGCCAGTCGCGGGAATCGATGGAGGTCATGGACCAGACGTCAATTAGCCATGGCAAGAGTGGTCCAAATTTGGGCGTGGCGGAAAGAGCCTCCGGTGGCGGTGGATTGGAGTGAAGAGTTGAGGGCGAGATGTCAGGGAGCGCCCTTAGATAATCGAGGGTCCGCTTTCGCCGTACGGCGTCGGGCTTCTCTCCGGTCACCTCTTTTGATGAGTAGACCACAACGGCGGCGCCCTGCGTCTCACCGAATCTATTGAGTCGGCCAAAGCGCTGCAGCAGATGATCGGCGGTGTCAAGATCAGTGACCATCCGATCGCAACTGAGGTTGACTCCGACTTCGCCCGCCGACGTCGCTACAAGCCAGCAAGGTGAAGCGGCTGCGCTAGGGGAAATAAAGGGCTTAGTGGCTTCGCGATCAAAGAGTTCATCGCGCTCCCTGGCGCGTTGGACGCCAGTCAGAAGGGTAACAACAACGTTGTTGTTCCCGGTGCTGATGACATTTGCAATCCTCTTCGCGTCCTCGGGAGACCGAACGAATACGATCGTGCGGCCAAGCGGGTCCGCCGCGAGCCTCTCAATTTCCTTCTTTGGCTCTGGGCTCTCCACAAGCGTCAAACGTTTAGCTGCGTAGAAGCGCTTTATGAACTCAGGATTCTGAAGGTCCTCGCAGAAATCGTCCGGCGCTGTGACAGTGGAACGAGGCGTGGCGGATAGGCGCATCGAGCGCATGGGCCGCCCAGTGGTTGAAAGCTCGGCGACCTGCCGAAGTAGCTCCGCAAAAACCGGTGTCAAATGCGCCTCATCGTTCACGATCAAGCTGTCTTGCCCCACCAGGGCGGCGTGGTAGGCTCGGGCCCGCCTACTGTCGCCGTACCCCGAGAAGAGCAGGCGACTGCCGACCATATCGACAGTGCCTATGATGATTGCGGGCCTGCTCGGATCCTCGCTCCACTCTCGGTTATCAGCGAGACCGCCGCGTAGGGTGCTGACGGCTAATTTCGGAATCGATTTCCTCACCGGATCGCAGTCGTCTGGAGCTTGGACTTTCAACCGCTCCGCGATTGCGTTTGCCTCATCAGTAGCCTGGTCTACGACCGCCCTTCGATCTACAACCCACACTAGACGCGTCGGGCATGTTCGATGGGAACTACAGGTCCTCTGCCAAGCCAGTGATAGAAGCCAGACTTGCATTACCGACGTTTTACCGAGACCCGTCGGTATGGATAGTTCCCCTGGAATCTCTCCGCTCAAGAATTGCTCAAACAGCTTCCCTTGCCACGCAAATGGTGGCTTTCGCGAAGCAGAATACTGTGGAAACATCTCTCGGAAGAAGACTCGTGCGTCATCGAGAACCATGGGGCTCCCTTTCCATTGAAGCTGGCTGAATGGGTGCCGGGTTTTCAAACCCCACTGTCCAAGGTCATCCAGAGCTTCTCTTGCCGATCCTCGCAAACGACTCCTTGGCAGGCCCTCAGTTTGCTGCCTTAGTGTTATCACACTTGAGCGAATTGGGGCGAGCAGATGGGCGCCGGGGGAGAGCGAATTGGAGCGAATTGGAAACCGAGGAAACCGAGGGAAACCGAGGAGAAACCGAGAGGAGAAACCGAGGGAGAAACCGAGGGACAGTCACCACTATTCCGAAACGATGAGCGCAACTTCGGCAACTTCGGGGACGGACAGAGATATGGCACGAAGTGATTTATTGCGGTGCTCGCGCTCGACATCGCGTCATCTCGCGAAGCCCTCAAAAACGGAGCGAATAGGTGCGAATAGGGACGGATACGTTGTCGCGGAGTCTCCGGAAACTCGGCGTTGTCGCGGCAGCGCCACGATCGGAGGCTCGGCGGGCGCTTAGCGTGTTATCCAAGTGAGATAACGGCGCGAATGGCGATGACGCTGACTGCCGTATTCATGAAGGTGCAAGAGGGTTATGTCGCTTTCATCGAGGAACTGCCCGGCGCCAACACGCAGGGCGAGACTCTCGACGAAGCACGTGAGAACCTCAATGAGGCCGTCGCGCTGGTTCTCGAGGCGAACCGCGTCTTGGCAGAACAGTCTCTCGAAGGCGCCACCGTAATCCGCGAGACCTTCGCGCTACCGGCGGCATGAAGCGAATCGACCTGA
>JBAUOG010001099.1:0-7046 GCA_049579625.1 Bryobacteraceae bacterium | reverse complement strand
GTCTCGTGGCGATGTGCGAACAGCCAGTCGCGTTGTTCTGAAAACATACGAAACTGATGAGTCCCGAGAACTTTCTGAGACGCGACAGTAATGGAGCGCTTGTCGAGAGCTTCCGAGGCGTGACAGTCATGGAGGCAAAGACTACAGACGTGTACAGCATGACGTGCATAGCATTGACGGGTGAGTAATCGCCCATCTACAATCGCGGCATGCCAAGAAAAGTCATCCTGGGATTCGGAATCAGCCTCGACGGCTATATTGCGCGGCGCAACGGCGACCTCGATTTTCTGGTTATCGACAAAGAAGGCGAAGCACTGATGGCAGACTTCTTTGCCAAGATCGATACCACGATCATGGGCCGTAAGACCGCCGCTGGCTGGCTGCGATTACGCAAGAGTGGCGAGATACCCGACACGCCAGGCATGGCCAACTACGTAATTTCCCGGCGATGGAAGCCGGGCAAACGAAAGGGATTCGAAGTGGTGAGCGGATCTCTGACAGCCCTTGTGAGAAAGCTAAAGCGCCGCCCGGGGAAAGACATTTACCTCGGAGGTGGCGGCGAATTGGCCCGCAGTTTCCTCGAAGAGGATTTGGTGGACGAACTCTTTCTCGGCGTGGGCCCCATTCTGTTAGGCGATGGTATCCTCGGCTTCCCGGGCAAGTTCCCGCAACGCGACTTCACGCTGACTGAATGCAAGTCCTACTCGAATGGATCGGTCGGGCTGCGCTACGAACGGCTACGGGCTAAGACCAGCCGATAGTCTTAGGCGGTCAAAGCAACCGCTCCGCGCCAGTGGCATAATGAGAGCAGCATGGCTCGTCCAGCCAAAATTACAACCCCATTCCCTTCCGTCCTCGAGACGGCGAAGAGACTCGGCGTTTCTAAACGCGACGCTTTAGTCCTTTCGGACATGGCGGAGCGTTCTGAGAAGTCCGGCGTATTTGTGATACCTGGTGTTGGCCGCTTAGTGCGCGTGGAGCGAAAGGCGCGTACAGGACGCAATCCAGCAACCGGCGAATCGATCAAGATCCCGGCCAAGAAAGCTGTGAAGTTCCGCGTAGCCAAATCGCCGAAGGATGCCATCGTTCGGACGAAGCAGCAGTAGATGGGCCGCCGGTATGGCAACACAGCATTCATAAACATACCGTACGATGAGCGCTACCGGGACCTGTTTCTCGCGTTCATAGCCGGCTTGACTGCCTTTGGGCTGGACCCTCGAGCTACGCTTGAAGTTCCGGGCGGTGATCGGCGTCTTGACAGAATCTTCGAGCTGATTAGGTCCTGCCAATACTCGTTTCATGATCTATCGCGCGTTCAGCTCGATGGCAGGCGCCCCCAGACCCCTCGATTTAACATGCCCTTCGAGCTAGGCCTGGTTCTTGGGTGGCTGCAAACGAACAGAAAAAGCAGTCACACTTGGTTTCTCTTTGAGTCCGTCAAACGCCGTATCTCCAAATCATTGAGTGACCTGGACGGCACTGATCCCTATATTCACGACGAAAAGCCGAAAGGAGTTTTGCGGGAGCTCGGCAACGCCCTCGTTAGGAACGCCGATCAGCCAACGATGGCACAAATGTACCTCGTCTACAGGAGAATCAAGATTGCTTCTCCATTGATTATGAAGAATGCCGGTGCAAAATCGCTCTTCGAGGCTCGCGTTTTTCGGCAACTTGTTGTTCTGGCCAGGACATACGTTGAACTTGGTCGTGCAGGGTCTGATGATCGGCGTCAACCTTCGCTTGCAAGGCGTGGCCGCTGACCAGACTGGATTGCTATTGTGAAATCCCCTTCGCACTCAAGACCGAGCAGCTATCGCTCCGAACTATTCCTGTTTGCAGCTGCGGATTGCAAAGTTCCCTTCAATCCACGAGTGCTTCGTAAGCCATCCTCTTGAACTGGCCAGCGGCCACGACATCGTTGCTGGGCAGCACATTGACCAGGAAGACGCCGACCATGTGCTCCTTGGGATCGATCCAGAAACTGGTTCCCGCCGCGCCTCCCCAATTGTATTCGCCCTCAGAGCCAACGTTGGCTGACTTGCCGGGACCCAAATTCACGGCAAACGTCAAGCCGAAACCGTAACCTTCTGCCGGAACGCCGCCGGTGCGTGCAAGGGTCCCAAGGTGATCACTCCTCATCAGCTCCACCGACTTGCGGCTGAGAATGCGTACGCCGTCAAGTTCGCCGTCGTTCAGCAACATACTGACGAATCGGGCATAGTCGTCGAGGGTCGATACTGTACCCGCGCCGCCTAATAGCAGCATCGGCTTCTTCTTGTAGTTCTCTTGCGCTGGGGCTGTGGAGGGTTCTATGCCGCCATCCTTCTTAGGCGTGTACAGCACTGCGAGACGATTCCACTTTTCTTCCGGAACGAAGAACGCGGTGTCCTTCATACCAAGCGGAATGAAAATCCGTTCTTCGAAAAACTGGTCGAGTGGCTTGCCGGAAACAACCTCCACCAGGCGGCCCAGCACGTCGATCGAGAACCCGTAGTGAAAAGTTGTGCCGGGCTGGTGGTTTAAAGGTGCAGTGGCCAGACGCCTTACCGCTTCCGCCAGATCGAAGGACACCCACCCGTTTCCGCCCTCCACACCCAGCTTCTTGTAGGCAGGCTCGCCGTTTTCGTCTTTCGGCCCCGCGTAGTCAAGGCCAGTGGTGTGTCGGAATAGGTCGCGGATCGTGATCGGGCGATCCGCGGGAACGGTATAGTACGTTCGCTTCCCGGCGGCGTCAAACGATTCCTGAGCCACGCTCATCTTCGCGAACTCAGGAAGGTACTTCGATACGGGATCAGTCATTGAAAATTTGCCTTCTTCGTAAAGGATCATGGCGGCCACGCCTGTGATGGCCTTCGTCATCGAGTACATCCGTACGATTGTGTCGGCCTTATACGTACCCCATGTCTCGCGGAAGATGACCTTGCCGTTCCGCGCGATGATGCCGGAAGCGCCGTTCAGCCGGCCTGCGGTGATATGTTCCTTCATAACTGTGTTAATCCGGTCTAAGCGATCGTGGGAGAAACCAGCTTGCTCCGGAGCGGCGGTCGGCAAACTTGCGCCGCCCACCAACGATGCGACGAAACAGAAGACGAGTGCAATCCGCATGAGCGCGAATCTATCACAAAAGCCAAGCGGCATTGCGGCGTTCGGTCGACCGGCAGGCCAAAGACTCTCTAAATAGGCCGCAACTATCGGTAAGTCATCCGCTCGAGCTCCGGAGGATACCGATCGCCTTCTACGCTAATCTGGGCGGTCGCGCGGTCCAGTTCCTGAAGATCGGTCGGTGTGAGTTTGATGCGAGTCGATCCGATGTTCTCCTCCAGCCGCTGCAGTCTTGTAGTACCGGGGATCGGCACGATCCAAGGCTTCTGGGCAAGCAGCCAGGCAAGCGCTACCTGAGCGGGCGCGACCTGCCTCCGCGCGGCAAAGGATTCAATCACATCCACCAGCGCGCGATTTGCCTTTCTAGCCTCCACGGAGAAGCGCGGAAACGTGCCACGATTATCGCCCGGATCGAACTGAGTGTCTTCCGTGATCGTGCCGGTCAGGTATCCCTTGCCAAGAGGACTGTAGGGAACGAGGCCTATCCCTAGTTCCTCTAGAGTGGCGATGATTTCTGCCTCCGGACGCTTCCACCACAGTGAGTACTCGCTTTCCAGCGCCGTAATAGGTTGAACCGCATGTGCTCGCCGGATCGTCTGTGCGCCTGCTTCAGAGAGCCCAAAGTGCTTGACCTTTCCCTCGGATATCAGGTCTCGCACCGCGCCCGCGACATCTTCAATCGGCACGTCGGGATCGACGCGATGCTGATAGAGCAGATCGATCGTTTCAACGCGGAGCCTCTTCAGCGAGCCTTCCACGGTCTGCCGTATGTACTCGGGCCGGCTGCAAAGACCCTGCGGCTTTGAGTCTGCCCCAGGCCCAAAGTTGAAGCCGAACTTGGTGGCGATGACCACTTGGTCACGTAATGGCTGAAGAGCCTCTCCGACAAGCTCTTCGTTCACAAACGGACCGTAAACCTGAGCCGTGTCGAAGAAGCTAATGCCCCGTTCGACCGCGTCTCGTAGCAGCGCAATCATGTCCTCTTTGGTAGCCGCCACTTCACCGTGGCCGGCGCTCATCCTCATGCATCCCAGCCCGATGGCGGAGACTTCCAGCTTGCTGTCTCCTAACGTTCGCTTTTGCATCGTGTCCTCATCTGCCGCGCTTCAAGCGCTCCGCCAGCCTTGAAGTATTCATCTTCTCTTAGTACCCACATAGCGCGACTGTCAAGGAGTCCGCCATGGCCCTGCGGGCCACCAAATCGGATGAAGACGCGCGTTTCCTGTCTCCAGCAACCGCACGCGTGAGCAAGCGGACGCTTCGCACAAGGGAACGGACTGAGGCCGTTCGGGGCTTCACCCCTTTCCTCCTCCGCGAAGGCCAACTCTAGCTGGTTCTTCTGCCGCTTGTCGCCCATGGTCGCACTGCTTACTCACCGCTCCCATCAACCCCTTGCGGGGACCGTTTGGGCCTTCGCCCGTTGCCGGACTACTACGCCCGCTGCTGACTTCTGCCGCCGGGTCAGGATAGATCGCTCCATCCCCAGTCCTGAATCGAGGACAAACAGCAGATCTCCCGAGGTAAGTTCGGCCGCCTTCCGCACGCAACCGCCGAATTTACAACCAGCGCCCTTGATGGATATAGACTTCGTTGTCATTTGCCAACTCGTCCGGCACCGTATGCCTCAAATCCGGTTCTTGTACATCGGCTCGTACGTTTGCTCCACGCGTCTTTCAGACCCTCCGTCACCGGATCGCCCTTGCGCTTCGCTATCACTTCACCTCCATCAGGTTGTGAAAAGGACTTCCACCTTCAAGCTGTCGAACATGCTCGGCACACAAACAAGAGAGGCGACCTCACGGCCGCCTCTCCGAACGCTTTCGCAGGATTTGTGCTGTCGGGACGAGGAAGTTAGCTTCCGACGCGAAGATCGTTGGTTACGGAAAACACTCCAGGAACCGAGTTGGCACGGATGCCTGCAACGTTTTTGTCAGTCTGGTTGTTCACGACACCTTCCAACGTCACATGCCCGTTCTCGACAATGATGCGAATGGACGGCTGCGTACCCCAGCCATAGCGATTGAGCATAGGATATCCATAGATCGCGCGAGCGGTAGCCCGGCGAATCTGACTGTCGAACGGCGAAAGTGGGAGGACTTCAATCTGGTTATCGACGTGTTCCACACCCTCAATGCGACTTACAAGCCGGCCCGCGTCTTCCTTCAGAACCGGGCGAGTAACTTTGCCGTAGAGCGTCACCGTACCGCCTTCTACTTTGTAAGAAAGATTGTCAAAGATCGTAACGTAAGGCATCATTACCAATTCGTGACGAACTTTTTTGCTAATAGCCTGCGCTGTGTTGTTGGCCGCAGTGGCACTGTCCTGAGCCATTGCCAGAGTAGACGCCAACGCCAGTACCAGCGTTCCCAGGAACAGCTTGTTATGAAATGTAGTTAGTTTCTTCATGTCTCTGTGAGTTGGATGCGCGGGTATCTAAGCGCGTTGCGTGCGGCGAACGAATCCGGGCCAATAACGCTAGAGCGTTTCTGTTAGTTTTGCCGTTGGCACCGCTTGCATAAGAGGAGTTTAACTACTCTGCAAGGAAACGAATGGCTTAACGCGCAAAAAGAGGATGGAGTTCTGGCGAGGTGCTGCGATAAGCGCTGTTGACAGTCACAACCTCGGACAGCCGCGAGAAGATTGCGTGTAGACCAGGAGCACGGCGCCTCGTTGGCTAAGAGCCACTGGTGGGAATGCTAATCGCGCCCTCCGAGTGCGCAATTAGGATTCCCTACCGAAAGATCTTCAAAAATAGGCACTCCAGGTGTGGGCTGCACCTGGAGCGCCGTTGGCTCACTTCCACTCGCTTTTCAAACTCAGCAAAAGGGGGACTGCTGTTCCGAAGCTCTCTAGTGGGTGGAACCAATCTCACAGGGTATGGGAACGGCTGAGGGGTAGTCAGCCGATCCGCAATTCCTGCCTTTTTTAGTGCAACCCGCGTTCCACAGCCCATTTGCGCCGGAGCCGTCGAGTGTTCGTCCGTAAGCTATTGAAAATACGATGTGTCTCGCTGAGGGCGCCGGCGCACCGCATTCGAATCATCGAAGCTCATGGATAATGGCCGTTAACCAAATGCCTCCGGTCAGCGGCTCTCTGAAAGCGAGATCACACATCTCTGGTGAATTGAAAACCGAGAGTCGCGGTTGGGTATCCTCGTAATACACTCTTATGCCGTTGAGTATTGAAAAACGGGTTGAACAGAATGTCACGGTGCTCCAACTGTCTGGGCCATTGACGTTGGGCCCCTCCCTGCATGCGCTAAACCAAGCGGCGCGAAAGACGCTCGAATCCGCAGCGACCCAGGCGCTGATTCTTGATGTCGGCGGCGTGACTATCGTGGATAGCGCGGGGCTGGGCGAATTGACACTGGTGTACACGCTGGCGACTCGCCGAAACTGCAGGGTGGTCCTGGCCTGCGTGACGCCGATGTTAAGGCATTCGCTGGACGTTACACACCTAGATGGGCTCTTACCAGCGTGCAGCGACGTCAATGCCGCGAAGAAGTTTCTGGCATCGCCGAAAGAGATATGACGAAGGCCTAGGGCTGTTGGGCCAGGATCTGATAAAAGCGGAAGTCTTGGAAGAACGCGTATATCGTTATTGCAACCGCCACCACAGCCGCCCCTTGCCAGAATCGCTCTCGCAGTGAATCGGGATGGCCGGGAAGTCCGGCAACGAGCCCCAGCAAAAAACCTCCGGCGAGCCCCCCGACGTGCGCGCCAATGTCGATATGGAGACCCGGCAGGAAACTGAAGATCAAACCGTATATGGCCCACCGGCGGTAGTAAGCACGGACCGTCAGCGCCATCGGGTCCGATCGTCTCAGCCCGATTGCCAGCATGATGCCGATCAACCCGAAGCATGCGGCTGAAGCGCCGACCGATAGCCCCATCGGTTGCCAAAGCATACTCGCGAAGAAACCCGTGAATGTTGTGAAGATGTAA
>JBAUOG010001098.1:0-2132 GCA_049579625.1 Bryobacteraceae bacterium | reverse complement strand
CATCCAGACATTGCTATTGATAACCGCGCCCTGTATGGCCAGGAAGCGGCCGTCCGGTGAAGGAACGCCCCTAATCTCGGTGCCTCCTCCCTTGTGCTGCCATAGCACTCGCGCATTTCCGTCCATATCGACGTAGAGAAGCGTGCAGGCTCGCGCCGAGCTAGAGCCGCAGTAAAGCCCCTTTCCGTCAAGCGACCAGCCGAGGCCTGTGATGTCCGGCCAGCCCTTCACCGCGATCTCGCGGTCTGCGGTGCCCGAGAGCGAAAGTAAGCGAATGCGAATCTCTGCCTCGAGTTCCCGCGAAATCGCAACCTTTGATCCATCCGGAGAAAGTGACGCGTGGTTGTAAGTGTGCGAGGGATCTTGGTCTATGGTCCGGAGCACCTTCCCTCTGCCCTTCAGCGGGTCGAATGCTGTGATCACGAGCTGTTTTCGATCTGGGCTCGGCTCGGAGATGACGCAGAGGCTTGTCGGGCGGTGGGCACACCCAAGGTCGACAGGATTCCTCGTTTCCAGCACAAACTGGGCTACGCCGCCGTTTGCTGGGACGCGCATCAGGCGACCCGAAGGAACGGCGTTAGACGCTGTCGCCGGATGCTCCACGAAGAGGATCGAGGCGCCATCGGCGCTAAGTACCGGAGCAGCGACAAAGACGTCTTGCGGCCCCATGAAGACGGGCTCGGACGTTTCCTGGGTGATCCCTTGCTTGAAAATGCCCCATATGCCGTTACGCTGTGATGTGAATAGTACAGCTTTGCTATCCGCCATCCACGCATTGGGCGTATCCGAGGCTTCGTCATTCGTCAGCCGCCGAGGGGGATTCATGCGTGTCCCTCCCGCCGCAAGTTCGCCCAGATAAGCTTGCGCCTGATACGTATACTTGAGGAGCGCCAGTTGCTTACCATCTGCGCTGGCGCTCAATCCAACCAGGTAAGATCCAGACCAGTGGGTCATTCTTGTCGGCTCGCCGATGGGCGTGCCCGCATGGTTATCAATGCCGATTTGCCAAAGATCGGCGTCGCTCGAGTTACGCGATTCCCACCGCGGGTAGACGATCCGCCCGTCTGGAAGCCAGCAGGCATCCCCCAGATGCACATCGGCTGACAAAACCACCGTCCGGCTCGCTCCCTTCAGATCGCAGGTTTCGATCGAATTCTGATGGGTCTGTCCACTGCGCTCTCTCAGGTAGGCCAAGCGATGTCCATCCGGAGACCAGCGCACACCGCTCAGTGACTCATTCTCTCCCACTGCGAGAACCTTTTGCGGGTTGTCTCCCTGGCTTCCGATCACCCAGACTTCGCGAAGGAGGCCCGGGGCCGCGAGTGGACTAAAAGCGATGTGTGCCCCGTCAGGCGAAACCTGATACCCCGACGCGTCTTCGCGAAGCGCTCTTGGAGATGAACCAAGCACCGAGACCGTCCACATGCTCCCCGCCCACATGCTCCCCTGTCCGCCCGGCTCGCTAGAGCTCGCGAGCAGTTGTGTGCCGTCGGGAAACCACGATGTAACGAGCCAGAAGGCGCTGGCGGCAACTCCGGCTGGCCTTGGCATGAGCCGCTCTTCACTTGTCGAAAGCAGCTTCACGTGAATCCCGGCCCGGTCGGAATAGGCGAGGTATTTGCCATCGGGAGAAAGGGCGGCGGTGTAGACGCCGTTCTCGCCGGAGTTGAAGGTCAACCGTTTCTCCCTTAACTCGGCCAAAGACTTCTGGGCTAACTTCGCTGAAGGCGGGCGTCGAATGCCAAACCACGCCAAGGCAACCAGCGAAGCTGCTACGACCACGCTTGCTAAGGCAGCCCTGCGGTGCCGCTTGATGAGGTTGGCGATGACGACGGAGTCTGACGTTGATGCCGGCGGCGTATCGCGCACTGGTTCCGTGGCTGCCGACGAGGGTGCCACAGATTCAGAGCGGCTAGAGCTCGTATCTCGCTTCAGCCGCTTGAGGTCCGCCCGAAGCTCTGCGGCTGACTGGCAGCGAACGTCGCGGTCCTTCTCCAGCGCCTTGTGGATGATCTCTTCCAACTTCAACGGTGTAACAGGATTGATGCGAACGGGCGCGACCGGTGCTCGATTCAAGATCGAATCAAACATCGCCTCCTTCGTCGCGCCCGGAAACGGAAGCACACCCGTGG
>JBAUOG010001097.1:0-27357 GCA_049579625.1 Bryobacteraceae bacterium | reverse complement strand
CAACAAGTATTCGACCAGGTGCGTCCATTCCTAACGTGATCCAACGTTCCTCTTCGGCCGAGAAATCGCCCCTAATGGTTAGCCAGACTCGTCTTCAAGCGCAGTCGCCGCATCCGCAAAGTCGATTCCATGCTTGCGCAGGTTCGCCTTCGCTTTGGCAGCACTCCACTCGAAGCTCACTGTTTATGATATGCACATATGTGCATATACAGCAAGAGCAGCAGCAGAGTTTAGGTTTGGGAGCGAGCCAGTTGCGGCCGTTGCTTCTGCGTTAATCTCGGGATTTGCTTATGAAAAGAACAATGATCTTGGCACCGGCCGTGGTGATGATGGGATTCGGCACTACGGTATTGACGCAGACGACGGCGGATGCGCCCAATCCCGATATCCATTACCATTTGGGACCCGACTCGCTGGAAGAAGAAGGCGTGCCAAAGGGCGAGATCCGCGGACCGTTTATCCTTCCCAGCGAGGCGTATCCCGGCACTCAACACACCTATTGGGTATACGTGCCGGCGCAATACAATCCTGCCGTGGCGGCGAGCCTGATGGTGTTTAACGACGGTCAGGCATTCATGAACGCGACGGGCGATGTGCGGGCTCAGAACGTGATGGACAACTTGATCTATCGGCGCGAGATTCCGGTGATGATCGGCGTCTTCATCAATCCGGGCCGGCGGCCCGATCAGCCGGAGCCGAATGCGAAGGAGTGGGGCGACAAGACGACCAACCGGCCGACGGAATACAACACGCTGGATGACAAGTATGCGCGGGTGGTTTGCGATGAGCTGCTGCCGGCACTATATAAGGACTACAACATCTCGAAGGATCCCGAGCGGCACGGCATCGGCGGAGCGAGTTCGGGCGCGATCGCGGCGTTTACAGTGGCGTGGGAGCGACCAGACCAGTTCCATAAGGTGCTGAGCATGATCGGCAGCTTCACGAACATCCGCGGAGGGCACGTCTATCCCGAGCTGATTCTGAAGAGTGAGAAGAAGCCGATCCGCATCTTTTTACAGGATGGTAGAAACGATAACCGCGGCACTCGCGACGGGACCTACGACCAGACCCGCGATTGGTTCTATCAGAACGTGCGTTTGATGAAGGCGCTTACCGAGAAGGGTTACGAAGTGAACTACACCTGGGGCATGAACAAGCACGGGCAGAAGATGGGCGGCGAGATTCTGCCGGAGATGATGCGGTGGTTGTGGCGCGACCAGCCGGTCTCCACCGATCCACAGGACAAGACGGAGCGATGGTTCGCGGAGCCTGCGGGGAAGGTGAAGGCCGACGCGGCAGGGAAACATTAGAGGGGCCGAGATCCACTTGCTGAGCTGCGAAGAATTGGAATATCCAGGTCCGCTCCCTGACGGTCACGGCTCCGCTAAGCACTGCCTTGGGCGGAGGCGCTAGTCTCATCTACTTCTCGGTGGCCCAGTAGCCGGCTTTGGCGTTGACTCGAAACTTCTTGGGGTCGGTCACTTCAACGGTGATGCGTCTGTATTTCCCATCGAAGGTGTCGTTCTTCGACACATAGGCGAGGAGATAGTACTCACGCGTGTCCGCGATCGCACGGGAAATGCCTTTCGCCAGGTCGTTGCTGTCCTCGAAGAAGAGGCCGCCGGTCTCATGGGCAAGCTGGGCTAAGACATCCGCGTTCTCGCGCGCTCCCGAGGCGACACTCCTATCTACCGACTCGGTTGCGGCGGTGGCTTCCGATGGCCCGTTTCGCGAATCCATTTGGGTGGCGGTTGAGAAGGAAGTACCGGCATCGAAAGTGTTGCCGGGATTGAACTGAGAATTGTAGACTCCGCGAGAGTCGAGCGAGTAGAATTTCACATCGTACTTTGTTGCTAGTTTCAGAATGTTTTGCAACTCAGGTTCGGTATCCCTTGAGTGGTCCTCGAAGATGTGATCCTTGGGAGCAAAGCCGCGCAGGACGGTGTAGAGGTCCCGACCGGGAAAGCGATTGAAGCCATCGGAAATGAAGATGATGGTGCGCGCGGTCGGCATGGTCGCGGTGGCGCGGACAAGCTCCTTGAGCGTTAACAGAAAGCTCTGATTGAGCGCATACATCCGCTCGTCGTAGCTGAGAAGAACAGCCTGGATCTTGGATTGGAACGAAGCACACTGGGTCAACTGGGCGTTGCCGGCGTTGCTTTCACAAAGGCAAGCCGAGCAGTAGTTTCTCATCAAGGCGGTGAATTGCTGGACCTCGGCGCCGGTCTTGGTGGCTTCACTCTCCTGGAACGCTTTCAGAAAATCGCTGTTGCGGGCGGATGCGGCGATCCCGGCTGCATCGCGCGTGGAATCGTGGATGACCCTCAGCTCCCGGCCTAACGCCATCAGCGCGTAGAGTGAGCCCGTACCTTGCTCCTGCCGGAGGACCTTCAAGATGGCATCCCGAACCCGGTTATAGCTTGCTGGGGACGAGTGAAGCGTGTCGACGACTATCAGGTAGGTACGCACTGGATCGGTTAAAGACATAGCCGTGGATTGCGCTGGCTTGGAAGGGCTGCCTGCGGGGGCAGCGGCTGTTTGGCTTAGGTCCGGGGCAGCGGAATCGGTGGTGGCGCTGAAGGCGACAATGTCTTCAGGGATTCCGTCTTCAAACACTTTGAAATCGGATCGTTTCAGATTCGAGATGTGATGACCTTTGGGGTCGGTCACGACGACAGGTACGAGCACTTCCCTGACGGTGGTTTTGATAATCGGCATGGGCTGGGGTGGCGGCTCGGCCGGAGGTGGAGGATTTTGCGTTTGGGGGGACGCCGAACGGGGAATGCTTGACAACAACAGCAGGCAAAACAACACGTGTGCCGGACGGCAATTCATCACGATGTGTCCGAATCACTGAAGACAGCACGAGCATATCAGAGGGGTGGAGGGGGGCGGTGGATCCGAGCGCTTTGTGTGAACCGCGGCGAATCGGCGAGGCGCCGATTGCAGGCCGGGGGCCTACCCTACATGCGGAAATCGACTATTTCACACAGGTCGGTGATTCCTGCTCCTTTGCCATCTTTATGTAAGCCTGTTGCAGGTATTCGCTGGTGAGGGGGGATTGAGCGGCGGGTTGGGGCGAATTGATTTGCTGCAGAAACGGATTCAGAAAGCGGCCGGACTTCGCGAGGGCATCGACATCGCCGGTGTTCAGAGCGGTTGTAAAGGACTGTCGCAGGGCGGGGGACAGAAGCTCTACACGGCCAACGAACACGCGATTGGTTGAAGCAGGTTGCGGAGTGATGGTGAGCGGAAGCACGGAATCGACGGTGGATCGCGGAACGATATAGAAGATTCGCGTTCCTTCGTCGAACCAGGAATCCTGCCAGGTGTCTAGCATGGCGAGAGCTTCCTTTTCATAGAGGCCGAATTCGACCAGCGAGTTGGTTAGTTCCATATGCAAACTGTCGAGGGTTCCGGCCAGTTCGGAAAGGTTGACGATAGCCGAGCCCGCCAGGCTGTGAAGTACGTGGTACCCGATGGTGCCGGAGTGGTTCTCAAAGACGATGGCCAGTGCGATGGTCTCCGGGCCGGTGTTGTGGATCCGGAGTTGGCCGTCAGGGAGGAACTGAGCTTGGAGGGCAACGTCGAAATCGCCCATGCCGCGGTAGAAGATGAATTTCTCCTGCTGGTTACCGATTTGGATTGGTGTAGCGTCTGTGTTGCGGGCGGCAAAGTAGCGGCTGGGACCGGTCGTCGTCGGGAAGGCCAACGGCGTTGAGGGCGAGATCTTGACCGAGTCCCAATCAGCCTGGGCGGTGCCGGAGATAGAGGCCGGGAAGCGGGCGCCGGATATCTCGGGAGTGACCTTGGTAGCTTGCGGGTACCACTCGGTGATCCAGCCTTTCGGAAAGGCGACATGGACGGAAGCGACGAGCGGATGGGACGAATAGAAGTAGAGAACGGGGGTCTCCATTCTGACCAAGCCAAGCGAGTATTTCAGATTGTGGGCACTGAGATGGTGGACGAAGCAGGGGAGATCGGGCGTACCCGAGAGAGGGGCCCATTGAATCGGCGCGCCGTCGATGCCGGCAACAGACGTGAATGTCCCCCATTCATGGGCGACCAGGGCGGAAGTGGCGGGAACTTCTTGACCGGAGAACATCGGGGCAAGTAGCGCGATCACGGCAACGACTCTCAAGAGCAGCATGCCGTAAAGACGGGGGAGAGGGGGTGAGTGTTAACCGGGGAGCCGGGGTCCGCTTGGTCATCAGGAGCGAGGTTGCTCTGAAGATAGCCGGAAAGTGGGCTGTGACCCACTGGGTTTGAGCGATCAGGTTGTGGCTGTAACTCTGTCCTGGTCAAAGATCGTTTCAACCCGGCTTCAGCCGGTGGCCTCGCTCTGAAAATACCGCAGAGTTTCGCTTGGTCGGTATCGAGCCTCCGAAGCTTTTCGTCCACTCCATCACGGTCGCGGCTGTACTGCGCGATCGGTTACGAAGCGCTGTTCAGAAAACCATCCGCTTGCTGACTCGCGCGCTTGCTCTGAAAACAAGGGTTGATGATCTGGGGACAGGCTCGCTGTGTCCACGCGGCGAAAGGGCTAGATGCGACGAAAGTACGTGTCGGGTCGCCTTGGGAACAGAGGCGCCTGTCCCGGTCGGCTTCGTCGTGTCTCCGCTTGCTGACGCGCGCGGTTCAGTGGTATCGCCAGGGCAACATTTGAAGGTATTGGGAGAGCCGGACGATTACTTCGGTTTGACTACCGTGATGGTGACCTGGGATGGATACTGGCGCGAGTGGTGCACGGCGTTGTGTGCGGTGACGCCGGCGGATTCATCGAAGTTATTGCCGCCAGTGTTCATGTTCCGGTCGAAACGCGGGGAGTTGCTGCTGGAAACTTCAATGCGGATGCGATGGCCGGCCGGGAAGTAGTTACTGGTAGTCATGGGCTGAAGGGTCACCTTATATACCTGGCCTTTTTCCATGAACACAGGCGCCTTATCGTAGCCTTCGCGATAGCGGACGCGCTGAATGGTTTCGTCGAGGTTGTAGGCGCGGCCGTCGGGATAGACATCGATCAGCTTGATGGTGAAGTCGGTATCTTTGGCGTCGGACGAGACATAGAGAGTTGCGTCGATGGGGCCACTGACCTCGGTGTCTTCTTTGAGCGGATCGGACGTATAGACCAGAATGTCGGCGCGGGCCTCCATCTTGCGCTGATCGAAGGCGCCGCCAGCGACAGCGTTGCCGGTGCAGCAGACGTTGCCACCGTAGGATGGCACGGGATTCATCGGATCGTAAACGAAGCTGTCTGGATTGTCGGCGTCCGACGGAGCGGTGGCGAGGGCGCCGTCACCGAACAGACTGTTCGCTCTGCCGCCGCTTGATAAGAAGAACGTTTCTTGTTGCGCGCCTTCGGGAGGCCATGTGGCGGCGCTCTGCCATTTGTTCAGACCCATGGTGAAGTAGCGAACCTTGGGATTCCGGGTGAGAACGTCGTTTTTCTCGCCCTTCAGGAAGTAATCGAACCAGCCGTAGGTGAGTGCATCGTAGTCGAGGCGGGCATCGCCCATGCTGCGCTCACCGACAATGGTGTCCTCGGTGGCGCGCTTGTAAGAGCAATGGAGCGTAGGCGCGATGACGGCGTATTGCTCATTGGCGATTTCGGGCCGCGCGGTTTTGCGGACATAGTTATAGGCAGCGAGGTTGGGACCCACCGATACGTCGTACCAGGACATGAACCAGAGGCCGGGCACGTTGATGGGCATGTTGTCGTGCCAGAGGCCACCGCGATACCAGGCGGGATCGTTGGGCGTGCGCTTGATCATGGCGCCGCCGGTTGACACCTCCATGCGATCGGCAAAGATGCCTTGGGGACCGTCGACGGCTTTGATGATGTCCATTTCAGGCAGGTGAGTGAGCGCCTTCGCCCAATCGACCGGCGGAAGCTGCTGCGCGAGGTCGTAGGCTTTCGAGGCACGAATGAGATCCTGCTGGGAGGTGTTGGGCGGAAACATGGGGCGGATTTGGTTTTGCTCGCCATAGAGCCAGGCGATGAAGAGCATTTGCACGGCGCCGCCGCGATACCAGTTGCCCTGTTCGTAGTAGGGACCGACACGGCCGACGCCGGCGCCAAAACCTTGTGGGATCATCGCAGCCAGCGCCGGGTTGCCTTGCGCGGCGACGCCCAGTTGCCATTCGGCGGTAGACGAACAACCGATGGTTCCCACCTTTCCGCTGGACCAAGGCTGGGAAGCCATCCAGGCAAGTTCGTCGTCACCGTCGGTTAGAGGCGGCCCAAGAATGTCGTACTGACCTTCTGAGAAGAAGTGCCCGCGTTCGTTCATCTCGACGAAGATGTAGCCTCGCTTGACCGCTTCCAACTCCGAGGTCAGGTCGCGGGGGGCGCCGAGCTTCACGTCCCAGTAGTTGAAGTTGTAGGGCGTGCGAACAAAGATGATGGGGTATTTCTTCGAGGTGTCCTTGGGGCGATAGACATCGGCCGCCATGCGTTTACCGTCGCGCATGGGGATCATCAGCTTACGGTCGATGATGGCGATGGACTCGAGCTCTTTCTCGATGGCGTTGCGCTTGGCGACGAGCTGCGGGTCGGGCGCCGCCACAGGTTGGGCGAAGGCGTTCGTCGCGGCAAGGCAGGTGATGAGGGCGAGCGAGAGATAGTTCGTGAGATGTCGCATTTGTTTCTTGTCGGCGGAAACACCAGATTAAACCACGTTGCCCAGAGACATGCAGCCAAAGAGACGTTGCTATGTTGAGAAGGCTAATTGCAAGCGATAGACGGAGGCATCGGTATGGCATTGAAGGACGGATTCACGGCGGACGAATGGGAGATGCTGGTTGGCGCGCCGCAAGCAGTAGGAACGGCGGTG
Organism: Bryobacteraceae bacterium; assembly: GCA_049579625.1. Lineage (GTDB taxonomy): Bacteria > Acidobacteriota > Terriglobia > Bryobacterales > Bryobacteraceae > CAJCIT01. Next base: position 20,524 of record JBAUOG010001097.1, on the reverse strand, counting down.
ATGCTGGCCAGCTTCAGCGGTCTTGGCGGGACGGCACACGAGGCGGTGACGCTCGGTAAGACTCTGGCGTCGGGAGCAACCGGCTCCAACGAACTCATCAAAGAAATCTGCGCATTGGAGGAGGGCCCCGCCGCTCAGACCGCACTGCGAGAACGCGTCAAGCAACTGGACGCTCAAAACTTGAACGTCGAGATTGCAAACCTGGCGATGGGCGAGGCTAAGCAGGCCGTTGATGCGTTGAAAGAGAAGTCGCCCGAGAACGTTGAGCTGTACAAAGAGTGGCTTATGCGGCTCGCGTTCAACGTGGCAAATGCGTCCAAAGAAGGCGATTTTTTTGGCATCGGCGGGAAGCGGATCAGCGACGGCGAGCGGGATGTGTTGAACACGCTGTCCCAGGTTCTAGGCGTGCCCGTTCCGACGGCGTAGCTTCGGACTAAACTGACAACCAGAGAGCCATGCTTGCGCTTCTGCTTTTGTTGGCACAGACTCCCACCTTGCACGAGGCGATTGAGCATTACGATCCGTCGGCTGCAAGGGCGCTCATTGAGTCGGGCGCAGATCCCAATTCTCGTGACAGTCACGATCGCACGCCCTTGAAAGCACTTCCGGCACAACGCCGCTTTACGCGGCCGCAGCATTTGGCAGGCAAGAGGCGGTGGTGGTTTTGTTGCTTGCCGGAGCAGATCCAAACCTCGTAAGCAAAGACGGAACCAGTCCACTTCAGGCCGCGGAATCGAATCAGCACCGGACGATCGCAGAGAATCTTCGGAGTGCGGGCGGCCATTAAGTAGCGGAGTCCGGGCTGTTGGGAACTCCCGCATCCGCTTGCTGAGGCGCGCGGTTGCCTCGAAAGCACCCGGAAAGTTTCGCTCCATCCTTATCGAGTTTCCGAAGCTTTGCGCTCACTCCCTCACGGTCGCGGCTCCGTTTCGGTCCGCTTGCTTGCTGACGCGCGCGGTTGCTCTGAGGATACTTGGTTGGGAGGCCTTAGGAAGCCCACGGTTGACGAGCTTTGTCGCGTTTGGGGACACGCCTGCAGCGCGCACGGCGAGCTGGCGCTCCGCCGGCGCTTTGAGACGCTGGAAGTAAGCATGACATTCAGGCCGGGGTGTCCCCGATGAGCTGAAGGCGAGTGCTCCCTCACGGGTCGCGCCTCAGAAAGCTGAGGTCACGGCTCCGAAAATATCCGCTCGCTGACGCGCAGTTCGGTGCTGGGGTTTTCAGTTGGACCTCAACGGCCGTACGGCAGTTTGCTGGGCAGGCTGTTAACTCAGGAAGACAACTTCGCCTTCAGCAGTTCATTCACCGAGCCTGGGTTCGCTTGGCCACGGCTGGCTTTCATCACCTGGCCGACCAGGAAGCCGATCACAGCCGTCTTGCCACTCTTGTATTGCTCGACCTGTTTCGGGTTGGCAGCGAGCACTTCATCGATGATCTTTTCGAGCGCGCCGGAGTCGGAGATCTGCTTCAGCCCCTCGCGCTCCATGATCGCGGTGGGTGCGTCGCCGGTCTCGAACATCTTAGGCAGTATCTCTTTCGCGAGCTTGCCGGTTAGTTCGCCTTTGTTGATGAGAGCAATCAACTCACCCAGTTTCTCCGCACTCACGGGGGATTCCGTGATCTCTTTCCCAGCTGCCTTGAGAAGGCCCATCAGGTCGCCGGAGACCCAGTTGGCGGTGGAGCGACCGTCGCCCGACACTTTGGCCGAGGTTTCGAAGTAGTCGCCGATTTCGCGGGTGAGGGTCAGCACCTGGGCATCGTATTCACGCAGTTCGTACTGGGTGGCGAAACGATGACGGCGATCGGCCGGCAGTTCGGGCAGGCGCGACTTTACTTCGTGCAGCCAATGCTCGCTGACACGAAGCGGGACCAGGTCCGGCTCGGGGAAGTAGCGATAGTCATGTGCATGCTCCTTGCTGCGCATGCCGATGGTCTGGCCAAGATCGGCGTTATAAAGACGAGTTTCCTGAACGACCTTGCCACCCGATTCGATTAGCTCGATCTGGCGGCGAATTTCATACTCAAGCGCCATCTTCAGAAAACGGAATGAATTCAGATTCTTGACTTCGGCCTTGGTCCCGAACTTCGGCGCGCCGCGCAAGCGAACCGAGACGTTGGCGTCGCAGCGCAACTGGCCCTTCTCCATGTCGCAATCGGAGACGCCGAGGTACTGGAGCACCTGCTTGATTTCGGTGAGATAGGCATAGGCCTCGTCGGAGTTGCGCATGTCCGGCTCGCTGACGATTTCGATCAACGGTGTTCCGGACCGGTTGAGGTCGACGTAAGTGTAGCGGTCGGAGTCTTTAAACCCGTCGTGGATGCTTTTGCCGGCGTCGTCTTCCATGTGCACACGGGTGACGCCGATGCGTTTCTGCTTGCCATCAACATTGACATCGAGGTAGCCATGCTCAGCAAGTGGCTGATCGTACTGCGAAATCTGGTAGCCCTTGGGCAGGTCGGGATAGAAGTAGTTTTTGCGCGCGAAGCGGGAGAACGGGTTTACCCGGCAGTGCAGGGCGAGCGAAGCGCTGATGGCCAGTTCCACAGCCTGGCGGCTGAGCACGGGCAGCGCGCCAGGCAAGCCCAGACAGACCGGACAGACATTAGTATTGGGGTCGGCGCCGAAACTGGCTGGACAGCCACAGAAGATTTTGGTTTGCGTGCCCAGCTGCACATGCACTTCAAGGCCGATGACCGGCTCGTATTTGGCGAGTATGTCCTCCGCCACCGCAATCGCTGACATGCTTCGATTGTAGCCGCGAAGCCCGGCCGCCTTCCCAAGCTGCCATCATTGCGGGGTCCAGTGGCCAATACGACTTGAAGTATATTTGACTTACGAGCCCCGGGTAGTTTATTGTGGCGGTTCAACCTAAAGCCATGGCGACCCACTCCTGATATGGCCGAAACTGAGAACGGCAAAGTCTCCAAGAGTTATCAAACGCTCGATTCCGCGCTAGAGAGCGTGGACGTTGCCGAGGAGATCGTCCTCAAAGCGGCCAAGGAGCTTGGCATCGAGGAAGACGACTTGGGCCAGATCGGTATGGCTATCCGAGAGTGCATGGTGAATGCCGTGGTTCACGGTAACCGCTACAATGCTAAGAAGCGGGTACATCTCTTGGTGGAAACCACCCCCTCCAGTCTGATCGTGACGATTGGGGATGAGGGTGAGGGCTTCGATATGAATTCTTTGCCCGATCCTTTGGCCGAGGAGAATTTATTACGCCAATCAGGCCGCGGCCTGTTGCTGATTCGGGCTTTTATGGACGACTTTGACCTCCATCCCCGACCAGGCGGTGGGACCGAGGTCCGGATAGTCAAGAATCTGAGCGGGCAGTAGTTATTTAAGGCCGCTCAATCAAATAGGGAGGGAAGACGTGAGTGTCAAGTTAACAACTCGCCAGGTAGGCGACGTAACAGTAATCGACGCAGCGGGGCGCATTACTTTGGGTGAAGGCGCCAGTTCGTTTCGAGATTTGATTCGGGATCTCGCCGCAAAAGGGGACAAGAAGCTGGTGTTGAACCTGAGCGAGGTTTCCTACATCGATAGCTCAGGTATTGGCGAGCTGGTTTCAGGCTTTACCACGGTGACAAACCACGGAGGACAACTGAAGCTGGTGGGTCTCTCCAAGCGGGTAAAGGATCTGTTGCAGATTACCAAGCTCTACACAGTCTTTGAAGTCCACGAGGAAGAGGCTGACGCAATTCGCAGCTTCGCCTGAGTTTTTTCGCCTCTGATTAATTTTACGGGCTTGCGCTGAGATAAGTGCCGCTTGGCAGGCACTAACAGGGCAAGCCCGTGTCCATTCAATTATTAGTACCCCCGACCCTGCAGGTTGCCCCCAGCCTGGGCGCCTACCGCTCCGTTGCGACCGCGCGGATTCTCCTGGCAGACGAATTCACACTGGTCCGGGAGGGTATAGCTTCGCTCTGCCGAGCCTTTCCTGGCTTTGAAGTCGTGAGCGAAGTGGGAACGGGCATAGCGGCCGTTGAAGAAATACTACGGCTGGAGCCAGACGTCGCGCTCATCGACGGAGGCCTATCCGATCTAGCGGTTTGCGAGGTCATCCGGCGGGTGCGCCAAGGCGGGTCGAGAACCAAGTGCGCTCTAATATCAGGGAAGCGCGACCGGAAGACGGTGCTCGAAGCCCTTCGGTGTGGAGCGTGCGGCTACTTGCTAAAGAACTCCAGCGCCGCGCAACTGGCTGACGCACTTAACCAACTGATGCAAGGTGGCATTTACGTCTCACCGCAAGTTGAGGTGATGACGTTGTTTATAGAGGGCCCCAGCGGCCTGCACTCGAAGAACCCGCTGGATCACCTCAGTAGCCGGGAATTTCAGGTGTTTTCGCTGCTGGTGGACGGCATCCGAGCCAAGGAGATTGCTGCACGACTGGCCTTGAGCCCGAAGACCGTGGATACCTATCGATCGAGCCTGATGAGAAAACTCGAGATCTACGACGTGGCCGGACTTGTAAAATTCGCTATTCATCAGCAGATTGCGTAGATTTTGGGCATTGGGCGGCGTGCGGCGATAGCAGGTTTTCGGACGGGTGGTTACCCAGAACCTGTGATAGGCTGAAGGTTCTGGGAATTTGTCCGAAAGGCAGTACCGAAGTTTGACCCGTCACGAACTAAAAGAGCTTGAGCACGACCAATTTGCCGTCAAGGTTGGAAGTGCCGTTGAGTACACCAAGACGCATCGCCAACTGGTGCTTCGATGGGCGATTATCGGCCTGGTCGCGCTTGCCGCGATCGTCGGCGGCTTCTGGTTTGCTTCGTATAAGCGGGCCGAGCGGCAAGCCGATCTCAGGGCAGCCTACGAAGTGGCGGAGGCCACGATCGGCGAGAAGGCCAGTCCCTTTGCCAAGAGCTTTCCCACACAGGAAGCTAAAGACCAAGCGGTCTTGAAGGCAATGGCCGACGTCGCTTCCAAGCACAGCGGCTCCGAAGAAGGCTACATCGCGGAGTATTACATAGGCACGCTGAAGGCTTCCAGAGGCGATACTGCCGCTGCGGCCCAAAACTTCAAGGACGTGGCGGATTCCAGCGCTGCGGTTGCAGCGTACGCCAAACTTGCCTTGGCGCAGATCTACATGGATCAGGGCAAGAGGCAGGACGGGGAAGCACTGCTGCGCGGCCTGATCGCAAAGCCAACCGGATTGGTGTCCAAGGAGCAGGCAGAGGTGTTACTGGCCGGGCTGCTTGCCAAGCAGGACCCAGCGGCTTCGAAGAAGTTGCTGGATTCGATGGACTACCAGAAGATGCTGAAGGAACGCCCCGCCATCGCCCGTGCGATGGACGAGGCACGCACCGGCGGCTCGGCCCAGCAGTAGCGCAGAGATGCTTGGGTCACTTCGGCTCGAACCTGAGAAGAGCCGCGGCCGACGTTACCCGGAGCCTCCGCATCCTTACCGCAACGACTTCCAGCGCGACCGCGACAGGGTGATCCATGCCCGTGCGTTCCGGCGCATGGAGGGCAAGACGCAAGTCTTCGCTCCCAACCTGAGCGATCACTTCCGCAACCGCCTCACCCACACGCTGGAAGTATCGCAGATTGCCCGTACAGTAGCCTGCACGCTCGGATTGAACGAGGAATACACCGAAACGTTGGCGCTGGCTCACGATATCGGCCATCCGCCATTCGGCCACGCGGGCGAGCAAGAACTTGACCGGCACATGCGCCGTTACGGGTTGCGCTTTGAACATAATCTGCATTCATTGCGCTTAGTGGACGTGTTAGAGCAAAGGTACGCGCGTTTTGACGGCCTGAACCTCACGTTCGAGGTTCGAGAGGGCATCGTAAAACACTCGCGCGAAGTGACCGAAGCGGACGGCTCCGAACTGGCCGAGTTCCTGGTGGGACAGCGGCCCCCTGTTGAAGCACAACTGCTCGATCTGGCGGACGAAGTAGCCTACAACACAGCCGACCTGGATGATGGCTATGCGGCCGGCATGTTCTCACTTGAGGACGCAGCCCAAGCGGTACCTGCGATTGCGCGTTTAGCGGAAGAAGGCGAAACACAGTTCCCCGGCGCCAGTGAAAAAGTCAGGTTTCGGGAGATTCTGCGGTCGCTGATTAACGAACTGGTAGGCGGCCTCATTCAGGGCACCTTGGAACTGGCGAGGAGTAGTGGCGCGCGAAGCGTGGATGACGTGCGGCAAATGAAATACCGCATCGTAGCGTTCACGCCACAGGCCGCCAGACTTCGAGACGAGCTGAAGGCGTTCTTAACGGAGCGCGTTTATCTGGCGCAGGATCTTGCCACTGAACGTGGCGAAGCGGCAAAAGAAGTCGGCAAATTATTCGAGTACCTGGTCTCAGCCCCGGAACACTTGCCAATCGACTACCAGGATCAGCTTGAGCACTCGGCCGCCGCGCGGGTTATCTGCGATTTCATCGCGGGCATGACGGACGCCTACTTTCGACGGTTCTACTCGCTCAACTAGGATACGCCCTCCGGACATCTGCGGAGGCTGGTGTTTTTGCGACCTTTACTAACACTTCTTAACTGAGCTGGTGGGCAGAAAACCAGCGAGCATGAAGGAAATGTAACCTCTTGCGGCGTTATAGTTTCTATGGACCCCGGCGTGGATGTAGATGATTAGCTCAAAACGAATCGTGGTCGTTTTGCCCGCCTACAATGCTGCCAAGACATTGAGGGCCACCGTCGCCGAGCTTCCGGAAGTCGTTGACGACGTGATTTTGGTCGACGATGACAGTAGCGTTGAGACAGTCGCGGTGGCACGCCAACTCGGGCTGGAGGTTGTGGTTCACGATCAGAACCGCGGTTACGGCGCCAACCAAAAGACCTGCTATGCCACAGCCTTAGAACATGAGGCGGACGTGGTGTGATGATTCATCCGGACTATCAGTATTCGCCGCTGCTCGCGACGGCGCTGGCCAGCATGGTCGCCTACGGTGTTTATGACGTCGCATTGGGTTCACGGATTTTTGGGGGGCAAGCGCTACGCGGCGGGATGCCGGTTTATAAATACATCTCAAATCGGGCGCTGACTATTTTCGAGAATATTGTGCTGGGCGCCAGCCTCTCCGAGTACCACACGGGTTACCGCGCGTTCAGCCGCCAACTCATCGAGGACTGCCGCTCGAAGAGAACTCCGACGACTTCGTATTTGACAACCAGATGCTGGTGCAAGCGATTGTTCTGGGCAGCCGGATTGGCGAAATCTCGTGTCCGCCGCGGTATTTTCCCGAAGCATCTTCCATCAATTTTTGCCGCAGTGTGGATTACGGGCTGGGCGTGATAACTGCTGCGATTCAGGGGCGTCTCGCCAAGTCGGGGCTTTACAGGAAGTCTCCACGCTTCCGATTCCAGAGCGCGCGGCTGGCTTCCGGGTATCCTTTCACCTTTCAAAGGACGCGTGAGCCGACAGGGATCGCAGCTCACGCTGTCTCGCGCGAACCGACTTGAAACCTTGACGCTTTCGCTGCTCGTTGCGCTGTGTGTGGTGCGCTTCTGGCTGATGCCACTGCCCACTGGTTTTTGGGTCGACGAGAGCGTCACTGCGTTTGTCGTGAATAACCCCCACGATCCCTCGTTTGCAGTCGTACCCCAGGTGCCGTTATCCATTTATTATCAGCTTCCCCGTTTTTCGACGGCCGTGCTGGGCAGTTCCGAAATCGCTTATCGGCTTCCGTCGCTGCTGATGGCGGCGATTGCACTCTGCCTGATCGCGCGGCTTGCGGCTCGGTTGATTCATCCGGACGCGGCGTGGTTCGTGGTGTTGGCTTGCTTCTCATTGCGCGGGCTGAACTTCGAAGCGATCGACGCGCGCCCTTATGCGTTGGGGATTCTGGTTGCCTCAGCGAGCGTGCTTTTCCTTGTCCGATGGCTGGACACAGCGCGGTGGATCGATGCTCTTTGGTTCGTCATCGCAGCCGCAGTATTGTGGCGTGTTCAGCTCGCCTTCTGGCCTTTTTACGGGGTTTATGGAATCTATGCCGCCGCCCGATTGACCAGGCGCGAAACGGAGGTGCGAGTACAACAGTTGCTCGCCGTGTTTTTCGCGATAGGGCTCTTGCTGCTGCCGGTGGCTCGGGAGGCGCTGAGCCTCTTAAGCCAAGCCGGAGCGCACGTCATCGCAAAGCTGCCAGCCCAGCGCGATCTCAGGCATGGGGTGGAGTTTTCGTTTGTGGCGCTCTGCCCGGTCGCCGCGTGGCTGCTCCGGCGGCTATTGGGTCGGCATGATCAGCCGGTGAGGTGGTCCGCCAGCTCCCTTTGCTTATGCCTCAGTTGGTGGCTGGTGGCGCCGGTGGCGATTTTTGCGTTCTCGTGGATCACAGGAAACAGCATCTTTGTTGCGCGCTATTACTCCGAAGCGGCACCGGGCGTAGCGTTTGCAGCCGCGGGCTTGAGCGCACCCTTCCTTCCGGCCGGCTGGTGGAAGCCTGTGGCGATCGCATTTGGAATCGGCGTTCTGTTTTTCGTCGGCGATTGGACTGAGGCTTGGCCAACACATTCCCCTTCGCGCTGGCGTGAAGCTTCACAAGCGATTGCAGCGGCGGGCGCTCAATCAGAAACTCCCGTTATCTGGCCGAGTCCGTTTGTTGAGGCACAGTCACCCCTATGGCATCCGAACTATCCAATGCCCGACTTCCTCTCCTGTCATCTTCTCCGCTATCCATTCCCGGGGAAGAAGTATCTGTTTCCGTTCTTGTCGTCGCCGGACGCCGAGCGGTTTGCCGCCGAACTGATGGAATCGAAACTCGCACCGAGCCGTAGATTCTTTCTCTACGGCGGCGCGAGTACTGTGCGCTATTGGCGTAACTGGTTCGCGTGTCAGCCGAAGCTGGCTGGGTGGTCGCACCGTCCCCTCGGGAAATTTGGCGACGTGCAAGCGATCGTGTTCGAAGCACCGTGAGACCAGATCGAGAGCGGCGACAAGGCCTCATGAGTACCTTGGCCGCCGCTTGACCGGCCGTGGGATGCGCGTCACATAAACTGGGGGCGATGCGATTTACCAATCTGAGACCGCTGGTCCGCCGAACCCTTGCCCTGCTCTCCTGCGCTGCCGGTCTGTGCCTCACGATGTGGGGGCAAACCAAGCCGTCGTCGAGTGCGCCGTTCGATCCTGCCCAAATGAAGACCGTCCTTTATGGAGCGGCCTTTTATGAGGAATACATGCCGTACGACCGACTCGATAAAGACGTCGAGTTGATGCAGCAGGCCGGGATCAGCGTCGTCCGAGTCGGTGAATCCACGTGGAGCTTGTGGGAACCGCAGGACGGACATTTTGACTATGCCTGGATGGATCGCATCATCGAGCGGTTACACCGCGCCGGCATCCAGGTGGTGCTGGGCACGCCGACGTACTCCATTCCTGTCTGGATGTATAAAGAGCATCCCGAAATCCTGGTGACGAAGCTAGGGGGCGAGAAGGCAACCTACGGCTTGCGGCAAAACATGGACATTTCCAATCCTGCCTTCCGCTTCTACAGCGAGCGCGTCATCCGCAAGATCTGCGAACACTACAAGGACAATCCCGCGGTGATCGGCTATCAGCTCGACAACGAGACGGGACCCTACGGAACCGCCGGGCCCGCGGTGCAGGCGAACTTCGTAAAGTATCTACAGGAGAAGTTCGGAACAGTGGATCGGCTCAACAAGGTTTGGGGGCTGGTCTATTGGGGCCAGAACCTGAACGACTGGACAGAACTGCCACCGCGCGACGGCATTCTCAATCCGGGCTGGAAGCTGGAGTTCGAGCGCTACCAACAAAGCCTGGTGACGGATTTCCTGGCATTCCAGGCGAACATCGTCAACCAGTACAAGCGGCCCGATCAGTTTGTGACGCAGGACTTCGCGGGAGCCACGCGGCCGGATGTGAATGAACGTGCTGTCGCGAAACATCTCGATATTGCGGCGGTGAATCCTTACCACCCGACGCAGGACAACTACGACGGCGTCTCATCGAGCTACGCGGGCGATTACACGCGCTCGTTGAAACAGACCAACTTCCTGGTCACCGAGACGAATGCCCAGACCATCGGGTGGGATTCGACGACGCAGATGCCCCCGTATGATGGGCAGCTGCGGATGGATGTCTACACGTATGCATCGACCGGCGCAAACATGGTGGAATACTGGCACTGGCATTCGCTTCACTACGGGCAGGAGACCTACTGGAAAGGTGTGTTGTCGCACGACCTGGAGCCCGGCCGCGCTTACGCGGAGGTATCGAAGACGGCGCACGAACTGCAATGGGTGGGAACGCACCTGGTGGATTTCAAGCCGGCGAACAAAGTCGCGATCCTCTATAGCAACGATTCGCGGCACGGCGTCGAGTACATGCCGTATCGACGGCCACAGGCGAATCCGCACATGCCGTTCGGCGGCATGGACGGATACGACGTGGTGATGCGGCAGATGTATCAGTCGCTCTATCGCCTCAACGCCGGCGTGGATTTTGTTTTCCCGGAAACGACAGACCTCAGCCAATACAAGGTGGTGGTGGTTCCGGTGCTCTACATCGCGAGCGACGAATTGCTGAAGCGGCTGGCCGGGTATGTGCGGAATGGAGGCCACGTTGTTATGACCTTCAAGAGCGGCTTCTGCAACGAATACTCAACGGTACGGTGGGAGATGGCGCCTGGTCCGTTACGCGAGGCCGCGGGTTTTCACTATCAGGAATTCTCAAGTCTGGAGAAGCCGCTGGCATTGAAGGGCGATCCCTTCGGCGCCGGGGCCGCGAACCAGGTTTCGGATTGGGCGGAAATGATCATTCCCGACAAAGCGCGCACGCTGGCGACGTACGATCACCCGTTCTTTGGAAAGTATCCGGCCGTGACGGAGAATCAGTTCGGCAGTGGCACGCTGACCTACGAAGGAACCCTGGTAAGCGACGCGATTCAGGAGAAGATTCTGGCGCGGGTGCTCGGCGCGGCGGGATTGACGGGGGCCGACCAGACGCTGCCCACATCCGTGCGGGTGAGGCATGGAAAGAACAGGCTGGGCAAGACCGTCCATTATTACTTCAACTACTCGCAGAACGACCAGAGCGTGCCTTACGCCTACGGATCGGGAACGGAACTGTTGGGGCAGAAATCGCTCGGCAAGGGCGCGAGCATCGCGCTGGGGCCGTGGGACGTAGCGATCGTGGAGGAAAACGAGTAGGTGGCACTACTCTTTGGGAACGGCGCTGGAGAGTTCGGCCTTTCGAACCACGTAGATCTTTTCCACTTGGCGACAGATCTCCCGCGACACCTTGTCGAGCTTTTCGTCGTCCCCTATTTCGATTTCAACCTTGATGTACAAGTCCACATGCTGCATCTGTTCGGCTCAGTAGATACGATAGCAATTCACCCTGAGGATCCATGCCGGCCCCTGTCATTTGCAAGATTTGCGGAGTAAGACGCGCCCGTCGCGATTGTCCTGGTGTTCATGGGATGATTTGCGCTATCTGCTGCGGGACCGAGCGCGAGGTAAGCATTTCCTGCCCGCTGGATTGCGTGTACCTGCGGGAGGCGCGGGTGCACGAATCTAAATCGAAGCACGACCACGAAGAGCACGCCAAACCGCAGCCGATGCCGCATCCGGACGTGCCCCTGACCGAAGACTTCTTAGACCGACACACCGATTTGCTGGCGTCTTGTGGCACGTCGCTGCTGCAGGCGGCGCTCGAGACGCCAGGCGCGGTCGACCAGGACGCAGTCGACGCCTTGGAGGCCCTGATCCGGACGCAGCGAACGCTGGAATCGGGACTGGTGTACCAGACCAGGGCCGCAGATCGGGTGGCGGCGGCGATCCAGGCACGCATGGAGACGGCTTTCGAGGATTATCAGCGACGTCGGCACGAGCGGGAAGGACTGGCGGGGTACCGTACTGTGGAGATCCTCGGAGTGCTGGTTTTCCTGCTGCGACTCAGCTCGCGCGTTGTGAATGGCAGGCCACGCGGGCGAGCGTTCATTGACTATCTGTCGCAGCAGATGCCGATGCCCGAGGCGCCGCCAGAACCAGGGAAGATCATTTTGTAGATCCGCTTGCCGGCTCCGGGGCGAAGGGAACAGACTCTGCCGCGGCAGCTGGTTGGCGCCTGGAAGATGGTTGGTAGCTTAGAAGCGTGAAGGCCAAGCTACTGAGTTATCGCGACGTCGCACCAGCAACGCGCCACTTTGAGTTTGAACTGCGGGGTTTGGATGAACTGCGCTTCAAGCCTGGACAGTTTGTTTCTGTGAAACACATCTTCGATGGGCGTGAGATTACCCGCGCCTATTCGATTACGTCGAAGCCCGGTGGGAACCAGTTCGCACTGTGCCTGAACCGAATCGAGAACGGCTTGGTCTCGAAGTACCTTTTTGAACTGGAGCCAGGGGCCGAGATAGAAATTGACGAGGCGTTGGGCTACTTCACGCTCAGAAATCCGCAACGCGATGCCCTCTTTGTGGCGACAGGAACGGGTGTGGCGCCGTTCCGCTCGATGTTGCTACAACATCTGCCGGAGGTGGAAAGCCAGATCACGCTGCTGATGGGCTGCCGGTACCCACATGGCCTGATGTATCGCGAAGAACTGAATGAACTGGCGCAAACCTATGCTCATTTCTCCTTTGTGCCGACCGTGACGCGGCCGGATGAATCCTGGAGGGGACGAACCGGGCGAGTTCAGGCGCATCTGGATGAAGTTCTGGACGAGAGACGCGATATCGATGTCTACATCTGCGGGTTAAAGGAGATGGTGGACGATGTGCGGTCGCTACTGAAGCAAAAAGGCTTCGACCGCAGACAAATCATCTACGAGAAGTATGACTAGGCTGTCGCCCGCGAAGCGTGAACGAGGTGATACTGTCCCGTAAATTGGTGCGCGGGCACCAACCCTGGTGGGATGGGTGCCCGCGCCGGTCGCCGTCAGAGAGTGCTCAGCGGCAGTTACTTCTTCATTTCCATGTTGGAATAGTAGGCATTCCTCCCGCTACCATCCGTGAACACGGTGAGGGTTTCGACGTTAAGCAGGTTACCGATGAGGTGGCCAACCAGGATAACCTTGCTAAAGCCGAAATTGTATTGGGCACTAAACGCTTCCGCGGGCACTGCGGTAACGCCGGCGGAATAGGCGATGCCGGGCTCCGGGCCCCAGTCGCAGGGCTTCGGCGAGCAAGCTCCATAAGCGTGTACGGTCAAGTTGTTGCCAGACTGGGTGATCACGACTTTAGCGAGATCACGAGTTGCTGTATTCGTGTTGAGCCAGGTTCCCACGAGAGGCGCTGGTGAGACGATGGCCGGTGAGGCATGTGCTTCGACAACTTGCGAAGGTGCCTTGAATTCAGGCTTGGTGACTGTTGTCATTGAATACTCCTTCACTCTCTTTTGAGGAGAGCAAAGGGTTAAAGCGCAATTGGATTACCGCTATGACCCGCGAGCCTTTTCGCTCAGCATTCGCCCGCTAGCCCGCACGGATGGTCCGATGCCTTTGCCCTGGATCTGCGGTCACGTCGGCTCCGAAGAGAGCGTACGCTGCGTAATCGTGGTCAAAGTTAAGTGCTTTTGAATTCTTGCGAATGAGGCGGCGGAAGGCGACAGTTGGCGGCAGTCTTGCGCTTGTGGGTATCGTTACGGTGGGCGTATTGGTGGGGGTGGGATCGTATGTCACGGATAGACTCCCTGCCATGGCTGGTACGTGTCGATAATGTGCGGCTTGGCACAGTTTTTGGGCGTAATGGCTCAAACCGACGACTTGGCCCTTCCGTCGCAGATCAGCTTTCTTCCGAAAATTGTGCGGTTGCCAACCTGCGGCGGGGTTGTTTACCCCGCCTGCCCGGGACACGGCAAAGCCTTGGTTGGAGCGTCGCATTTTCATTAGCGAGGGTGAACGGACCCTTGTCTACCAATCTCTACTCAAAGTATTCCTGGCTGAGCGTTTGGCGAAGGAGCGCAACCTGCGGCCAGATTAATCGAGCCGGACGGATCGCTTTACCCAAAAATCGTCGCTGTCACGGCCAATTCTTCGTCTACGACTCCAGCGCTTGCAAAGGGTTCCACCGCTGCCTGAATTTCTGCTTCGTACCGCGGCTGCCGGTCGCCGAGGACAGCTGGGGAAGTGATCGAAAACGAAACGGCTCGGCTAATCAGTTCGGGAATGCCGACCCGATGGCGATGCTCGATGCGAATCTCGTCGGCCTTCCGGAATCTCGATGGTGCGAACCACTGATCCAGATCAGGCCTGTACCTTGATTCGTGGTAATCCGGAGACCAGGACGACCGGACTTCTTTGAACCTCCCAGCCCAGGCGTTCACGGGTGCATCAGTGACGGCGGACCCGCAGATGGCTATTCGGCCACCGGGGGCAACGATACGTTCGAGTACGGTGAGGGCGGATTCACGCGAGAACCAGTGCAGGGCACGCCCAATGGTCACCAGATCGAAGGAGGCGTAGTCGCAGTCCAGGTCCTCGATTTTGGTCTCAATAAAGGTGACGGCCACGCCTGTTTCGGCGGCTGCAGCCCGCGCCGCCCTGAGCATTGCCGGTTCAGGATCGATTGCCGTACAGCGACCGACAAACGGCGCGAACCCAATAGCGAGACTGCCGGGTCCGCACCCAACATCGAGTAGTCTCGTCTGCTTGGTGAGTGCCATATGGGCCGCCACGGTCTTGAAGAACTCGGGCGGATATGGCTCTCGATGGCGGTAGAAATCGACCGTGGTTTCGAATCGTCCCATATCCCACTAGCATGACAAGCACTTGGCGGCATGCGCGTGGAATGCACTAGAAGAAGGCCAAGTCCTTCATCGGGTAGTGCTTTCGATTTCTTGTCCAGAGTTCGGCGCGGCTCAGCACGGCGGCGGCTGCAACCAAGGCATCGCCGAGTTCCACCGCGTGGCTCTTTCTGTAGATTCTGAGGTAGTCGCCCGCTTGGTGACCTGTTGCCGCGTCTATGGGAACACACGTCAGTGCACGGAACAGATTGTCGATCGCACTGTGTTCAGCGGGGCGTGCTCCCGCCCAGAGTTCTGCCGTACTGACGGGGGAGTACAGGATGGCAACGTCATGTTGGCTCAACTCGATCCATCGTGAAATCAGATCCGCGTTTCTTCCGCGAGACACTTCGATGAGGATGTCGGAATCGACCAGGACGCTCATTTTGGGTCAAGCCTGTCGAGCCGATCGCCGCGCCGGAGGCTGCGTACGATCTCCACCGCGCCCGGCGTTTCCGAAGCCTGTTTTCGGATTCCGATGAAAGCTTGCATCGCTTCCCTGCGCTGGCCATGGTTCCCGATGTAGCGTTCACGAGCGGCTGTACGTACCAGCTCCGAGATGCTAGTTTGCTCGCTCCGAGCACGGGCATGAAGCGCGTTCCAGAGATCGTCGTCGAGGTAAAGCTGGGTACGTCTCATGATGTATAGTATACATCACCCCCCCTAGATGAACTTTGTTGCGCCAAGGATCACAGCCTAAAGTTTGTGCCACGAGCCCGACAAGGCTGGTTTTCCTAGGGCGAATCGAGTAGTTGATTCGCCTCCCGACTCACATATACTCGGCTGCAGAAACGGTTTTGTGAGTAGGAGTAACCTATGAAGACACGAGTCAGAACAGCTATCTTTGGTACTGGTTTTGTGGGGCGCGTCCACCTGGAAGCGCTCTGCCGGCTAGGCTTCATCGATGTGTGCGCAGTGGCGACCGCCGAACTCGACCAAGCCAACCAAATGGCCGCGGAGTTCGGCATTGCCCGGGTGGAAAGCGACTACCGGCGCATTCTCGAAGATCGTACCATCGATGCAATCCATATTTGTACGCCCAACGTGCACCATGCCGTTATGGCGAAAGACGCGCTGCAGGCAGGCAAGCATGTGCTGTGCGAGAAGCCGCTGGCCACGTCGTCGACGGCCGCACGCGAGTTAGCCGCGCTGGCACACGTGACCGGACTACGCAACGCGACTTGCCACAATCTACGCTTCTATCCGCTGGTGCAGCAAATGCGCTGCATGCGCGAAGCCGGCGACCTGGGCGAGATTATGGTGGTGCAAGGCACTTATTCGCAGGATTGGCTGCTGTACAACACGGATTGGAACTGGCGGCTGGAATCGAAGGAGAACGGGCCGTCCCGCGCTATGGCCGATATCGGCTCGCACTGGTGCGATATGGCGGAGCATGTCACGGGCCTTCGAATCACGTCGCTGTGTGCCGACCTCCAAACCTTCCATGCCACGCGCAAGCAGCCCAAGGGGCCGATTGAGACCTTCGCCGGCAAGCTGCTAAAGCCGGAAGATTATCACGAGATTCCAATTGATACCGAGGATTTCGGGGCGGTTGTGTTTCGCATGGGCGACCGCGTCCGTGGAACCTTCACGGCGAGCCAAGTCTCAGCAGGCCGAAAGAACCGTTTGAACCTGGAAGTCTACGGCACCGAAGGCGGCGTGTCCTGGGACGGCGAGCGCCCGGATGAACTCTGGACGGGCAAACGCAACTCACCGAATCCACTCTACGTGAAGGACGCCTCCATCATGAAGCCGGCGGCCCGCTCGTATGCGTCGCTGCCCGGCGGCCACGGCGAGGGCTACGACGATACATTCAAGCAACTCTTCCGGCGCTTCTACGCTTCGATCAAGGATCCGGCTTTGACTCCCGAGTACCCGCAGTTCACAGACGGGCTCCGCCAGTTGACGATCGTAGAGACCGAGCTGGAGAGCAACAAGAAACACGGTTGGGCCGACGTGCCGGCGGTAGCACCAACACCGGAACGCGTGCTTGAGCTCGCCGGCGCCCGTTAGACCGAGACGACCGTGTATCGACCTACCGCGGACGTATCATCGGACGAACGGCTGCGGTTTTGCACCCGTGGGCTCTGACGCAACAGCCGCCCACGGGTGCGACTGAGTAGTAAACAGCACAGCGCAACGATTATTGCGAAAGCGAAGTGGAGCCGGTCGTTAGCGACCGTCGCGGATGTGGGCTCCAGCCCCACTCCTGCATCCCGTATGCGGCAAGCCGCGGTGTACCACCGGTCATCGTCAGGGTTGCTGCGAGGCTTTGGCGCGAAGACCCCAGAGAACGATCGCGGACGAAGCGACAATCGCGACTCCGACAATCTGGAAGCTGATGGTGACGAGGTTTTCTTGCCAGGGTTGACCACTGTGGCCGACTCCGGTGATGGGCGAAAGGGCCGCCGTTCCGAAAGCCGCCGCAAGTAGCGTTGTGAACCAGTTCACGTAGGTGCCGTACAGCGCGGTCCAGTATGCGACTGCCTTGGTTGTGGGCGAAAGCCTGACCTGAGTCCAGATGGCGCCGAGTGCGACCAGGAATGTTCCGTTCATTACGCCTTCCAGGTGCGCTGCCAGGCCCATACGCACGTTGGCGAAATGCTGCTCGGCGAAACCGGTCAGCAAACCGAGCAAGAACAGAGCCATGCCATGAAACATCAGACGCCGGTTGGCGCTTTCCATTCTCATTCTCCTTAGCTGGTGCAGGGCGTGGTGCTCCCGAAATGAACACCCGGGAGCCCACGAGCCACGCAAGTATACCAGTCGCTTGGAGACCGTCTGAAATATACTGACAGCCGACGGAACCCAAAATGAGAATCCGGATAAGACGTCCTACGATGTGCCAAGCGGGCATCCTCTTGTTGCTGCTCGCAAGCATTGCGTTCGCGGCGCCGACGACGATACGGCCTGGCGAGATCTGGCCGGACAACCGAGGCAATCACGTTCAAGCGCACGGCGGAGGTATCATCCGCGTCGACGGCTTGTACTACTGGTTCGGAGAGGATCGGACCAAGGGGCTTGATCGGACTAAACGGTACGTGAGCTGTTACTCCTCCGAGGATCTGGCGCATTGGACTTTTCGCAACCGTGTAGTGCAGCTTTCGGATCCGGAAGGCTTCGGGCCTTCGTGGGTGCTGGAACGGCCCAAGGTTTTCTACAACGCGAAGACCAAGAAGTATGTGATGTACATGCATATCGATGGGCCGGAACCGGGACAAAAGGGCGGGTACAACTTGGCCCGCGTCGGGGTGGCAGTGGCGGACAAAGTGGACGGCAATTATCAATACCTCAAGAGCTTCCGGCCGCTGGGGCATGAGAGCCGGGACATCGGGCAATTCATCGATGACGACGGAACAGCGTACCTGATCTTCGAAGACCGGCCGTTCGGATTCCGCATCGCGACATTATCCGACGACTACCTGACGGTGGAGAAGGAGGTCTGCCTCATTCCGATGCACATGGAAGGCGGCGCGGTGGTGCATTACGACGGGCTGTATTATGCGATTGGGTCGGCGCTAACGGGGTGGAGTCCGAACCCCAACAAGTACGCGACTGCGAAGTCGCTGGCAGGGCCCTGGTCGGACTTCAAAGATCTTGCGCCTCCCGCGACCAAAACATACGGGTCGCAGTCCACCATGCTGTTGAAGGTGGTGGGCGAGAAGGCGACCACGGTCATCTTCATGGGCGATATCTGGAAGCCGGAAGCTCAGTGGGACTCGCGGTACCTGTGGATGCCATTGGAGATTGGTAACGGGAAATTGTGGCTGCCGGAGCCGAAGCCCTGGACGCTGGATGTGAAAGCGGGTGTGGCGGCGGCGGAACAGTAGCCACTCCCGCACAGGACGAAGCCTGTGCATCCACAGCCTGAAGGGCTGTGCCACGGAAAAAAGCCGGAATCCGCTTGCTGACGCGCGCGGTTCAGTGCGGGAGTTATCACACGCGGTTCGAGCCGCAGCTTATTCCAGGTCGGCCAGCGCGGATTTTGCGCCGACGTGATCGGGGCTGTCCTCTAAGGCTTTGCCTAGCTGTTGCTTGGCATTCTGTTTATCGTCCAAGCCTGAATAGCCGAGGCCGGCGGCGTAGTGCGCGGCGGCCATAGCGGACCGCTCGGTGCGAAGGGTGTCGGGCGACACGCCGGAGTCGAGCTTCGCTGGCCCCTGTTGGATGGCCCGATTGGCCTTGCCCACCAGATCCTTAAGCATCACTGCGGCCTGCTCGGTCTGCCCGAGTTGCCGGAGCGAAAGCGCCTGGTAGTAGGACTGAATGTCTCGCGGCGACAAGCCGGCAGCGACCGGCCGTCGAGAGCGCTTGGGTGGCGGGTTGGCGCCGGCCGATTTCTGCCAGTATTGCCTGGCTTCTGTCGGGTTACCGTCCGCCGCGTAGGCCATGCCAATCCAGTAATTGACCTCCGGTTGGCGAACTTCGAGTTCGATTCCTTCCGAAGGAAGATTCGACGGAATGACCAGTGCCGCCTGGAAATCCACCAATGCCGGTTGGGGCTGCTTGGCGGCGAGCTGTTGCCTTCCGAGCAGGATGTGAGCGTCGGTCCACATGTCGGCCACGTTGATATTCGCGCCCTCGGCGACCGCGAACTGATGGCTGCTGAGAAGCCGAGTGGCCTCGTCTAGTTTGCCCAACGAAACGAGCAATCCAACCTCCCGCGCCAGGGAGCCGTCGCTGCCGGCAACAACCGCTTGATTTTTCTCCAACACTTCGAGCCGCTTGGCGGGCGCGATTCCCGCTGCTTCATACATCTCGTCCAACTCCGCGAAGTGGCGGGCGTACGGGTCGTTGTTTTTTACGGCTTGTTCGAGTTGCGCGATGGCCTGATCAAGCGACGGCCCCGGCTTCCGGTAGGCATAGGCGATGGCCAGATTCCGATGGGCGATGGCGATGGAAGGATCAATGGCAAGCGACGCTTTCCACATTCTGGCTGCTTCGTTGGGCTGCCCGTCGAACAACAAGTTGCCGAGGTAATACGGCGCATACGCATCCTTGGGGTTGGATTTAATGGCCTGCCGCAAGACTTGGATGGCTTCGTACTGGAACGGGAAGACATATTCCGACCGCACCTTCGCGGCCGCCGCGAAATACTCCGTCGCTTTATCCGGTTGTCGCTGTTGTTGCGCGAAGTAGCCGAGATAGTAGTAGACCATCGGGTCGATTTTGTTCTTGTCGGGAGCGGCGGCGACGGCGAGCGAGAGAATGTCGCTGCCGTCCTGCCACAGGCCGGCGTTCAAGTATTCAGCGGCCGTTTCGGTGGCGGTTGCCGGATGTGCGTGCATGGTAGCGGTGAGAACATTTCGGACCGCGGGGTCCTTCGAAATCAACCAGTTTTCCGCCATGGAGCGAACATCCAGCGGATCGGACTTGCGATGCGCAATGGCCAGCACCTGCAATGCTTCCTCGGAGCGGCCCAGATGCCGTAAGACAGCAGCTTTGAGATTCAGCGCGCGGACGTTCAACGAGTTGTTGTCGATGGAACGGTCCACAAGATCCAGCGAGGTGTCGAAATCGCCGCGCGACGCTGCGATCTCAGCGGCGCCGTAGTATCCGGCAGCGCGCCAAGGCAGATTCCAGGTGGAGTTGTACAGGTACTTGTACGCCTCGTCTAGTTTTCCTTGCGCCTTCAAGGTGAGGCCGAGATAGTAGATTGGTTCGGCGTCCTTGGGTGTGGTGTAGCGATCGGTCAGGCGCTCCAATGCGGTGCGGAAGAACTGCTCGGCTTCAACGAAGCGGGCCTTCTTGAAGTAGTTGATGCCCATGGCGGTGTTGACGCGGACGTCTTTGGGATCGCGGCGCAGAGCTTCTTC
>JBAUOG010001096.1:0-1718 GCA_049579625.1 Bryobacteraceae bacterium | reverse complement strand
GCCATCGGCCTCTTTGGAGAACGAGGCGCCCGCCGTCGATTTGGCGATCGCCATATCGAGCGGCGTCCAGACCGGCGCGGCGGCGCTCCTCTCCCATTCGGCTTGCTTCGACGTCAGCGTTTTTTCGTAGGCGGCCAACTCCGCCACGAGCTTCGCATGATCGTCGTCAAACGCCTTGAGCGCCCCGACGCCGGCCGACATTTCCTTCGCCGTCGCCGGGCGGCTCAGGATGCGGAAGAAAATCTCTTCGACGAGCTTGGCGTCGTCCTTTTCGCTTGTCACAAGCTGCGAGATGCCGTTGTTCGGCTCGTTGATTGCGCTGGCAACGGTCGGGCCGTTGATGAGATTGAGCGCCTGCCCGAGCATGACGCCGCTCGAGCGTTCGCATTCGCACGAACTCTGCCGGGCCGGCCGCCCGAACAGATCTAAAAAGCCATCAGGCGAATTAACGCTCGGATCGCGTTCCTCGGCGGCCCGCGTGCCGGCCGGCATACCCGAGAGCTGCCGCGTGGCGCCGGTCACTTGAAAAACAGCGTCGTACAGCGCTTCGGCCGAAAGCCGCCGCGCCAGTGCGTGCGAATAGTTGACCGTATCGTCTTCGTTCCATTTGTTCGTTCCGATCGAAAGTTGATACACTCGCGACTTGCTGATGAACCGCTGCAAGTTCTGAATGTCGAACCCGCCGGCGATGAAATCGGTCGTCAAGCGATCGAGCAGCTCGGGGTTCGTCGGCGGATTGCCGGCTCGAATGTCATCGACCGGCTCGATGAAGCCTGGTCCCATCAAATAGCTCCAGACGCGATTGACATAGCTCTTCGCGAAGTACGGGTTCTTCGCCGAAGTGGCCCAATGGGCGAACTGCTCGCGGAGATTCTCGCCGGGCGACGGCATGTCGTCGTGACTGTAGGGAAACTCAGGCGTTTGGACGACTTGCGTCGTCGGGTTTCGCACTTCGCCGGAATCGCCGTCAAAGATCACTTCGCCCAGCGCCTTGCCCGCCTCGACATCGGTGCCGCCGATCTTAATCTTGGCGTATTGCGGATCGTCCTTGTGGGCGACTTTGGCGAAATACGCGGCGAGCTTCCAATGCTGATTTTGCGTCCAGCGCTCGAAGGGATGATCGTGGCACTTGTTGCAATTGAACCGCACGCCGAGGAAAAGCTGCGTCGTGTTTTCCATCAAGTCGCCCGGATCGCGAAGCACTTTGAAATACGAGGCCGGCGGGTTCTCGATGTTCGAGCCGCTGGCGGTGAGCACGGCGCGGGCCAGCTTGTCGTACGACATGTTCGTGGCGACCGCATGGCGGATCCACTCGCGCAGGGCCGCGGCCCCCTTCTCGCCGAGATACTTGTTATTCACTTGCAGCATGTCGGCCCATTTATTGGTCATGTGCTCGACATACGCCGAGCTGCCGATGAGCCGATCGATCAATTCGTCGCGCTTTACTTTCACATCGCGCGAGTCAGCCAAAAAGAGCCGCACATCGGAGGACGACGGCGGCAGGCCGGTGAGATCGAGATACACGCGGCGGATGAATTCCGCGTCGGTGCAGAGGCCGCTCGGCAGCGTCCTGACGCGCTTCAGCTTGTCATACACAAGCGTATCGATGTAATTGTTCTCCGGCTGACCTTCCCAGGCGAAGCCGCTGCGGTCTCCCATCACCGTGACGGTCGTCGCGGCGTAGTTACCTTCAAAGCGGACGAGCACAGGAGATTCAC
>JBAUOG010001095.1:0-6511 GCA_049579625.1 Bryobacteraceae bacterium | reverse complement strand
AGCAGTTCCAACGTCGCTGTGCCCTGGCCCGCAATGATCTTCGGATGGTCGAAGGGCGGCGCCAGTATCGCGCCCGTGGATTCCGAAATCTTGCGGCCAATCGCTTCGCGATCCTCCGTCTGCCGGTTATAGGTAGTCACTTTTGCGCCATGCGCTTTAGTCGCCGCTACTTTCGCCTTAGGAGAATCCAGCGGCATAACGATCGTGGCGGGCGCACCCACGTATTCAGCCGCAATCGCCACGGCTTGTCCGTGGTTACCGGACGAGTACGCCACCACGCCCCGCCGTTGTTCCTCGCTGGTTAGCGACAAGATCAGGTTCGTCGCCCCGCGAATCTTGAACGATCCGCTTCGCTGTAAGTTTTCGCATTTGAAGAACGCTGCATGCCCACTGGCCGCGTCGAACAGCCGAGATGTTGCCACCGGCGTTCGATGCGCTAGCGGTCTAATTCGCTCCGCCGCTTCTTCAACCGTCGATAAACTGATTTGCTCCAAAACTTGTTCCATGTTCTTGCCCCTGGGGCGGACGCCGAAATCTGCTTGAAAACGACAGCACAGAACCGTGCGCGTCAGCAAGCGGACAGAGTCTAAAGCGCCTAGTACCCCGCCTTCTTATCCACCACGTGCTTCAGCGGCTCGCCCTTCAGATACCGTTCGAAGTTCTCCACAAATTGCAGCGCCGTCAACTCCAGCCAGTCCGGATATTTTGTGCGATCGGTGCAATGCGGCGAGATCAGAACATTTTCCATACTCCAGAATGGATGTCCTTCCGGCAATGGCTCCTTCTCAAACACATCCAGCGCCGCGGCGGCGATCCAGCCTTCTTGCAACGCGCGTACCAGTTGCGGCTGGTCTACCAGCACGCCCCGTCCGACGTTAATCAGAATGGAGCTCTTCTTCATGGAGCGTAGCTCGCCCTCGCCGATGATATGGAAGGTTTCCGGCGTCGACGGCGCTGACAGCACCACCACGTCGCATTCGGCCAGCATCGAACGCAGATCCCCCAATCGAAAGGCCTTGTCCAAAATGGGATCGGTTGCCGCTAACTCCGGCCTCCGCCGTGTGGCCACAATTCGGATCCCCAGCGCTTTCGCCAGCAGCGCGCACTCGCGGCCAATCTCGCCGTAGCCAACGATACCCATCGTCCTTCCCGGCATCCACTCCACCAGAAACTGATCCCATTTGCCCTGGCGCTGGCTCTCCACCAGCCGTCGCACTTGCTTGTAGAAGTACAGCACTCCTAGCACCGCGAATTCCGCCAGCGAGCGCTTGAACACGCCGCGCGCGTTCGTTACCGGTACTGGGCTCTCGATCAACTCAGGAAACAGTAGGTTCTCCACGCCGGCCGATAGTGAATGCACCCACCGCGCACTCTTCGCCAGCGGCCAGATCTCTCGCAGCGACAAAGCCGGGCCCGTCATGCCGGAAACAAGAATCACCTCAGCCTCGAGTGCGTGCTTGCGCACAAACTCCGGCTCGCTCCCAATCATCAACTCCGCCCGATCGCGAATCGGATCGAGCACATGCAAAAAGGAGGCGTCGGTCGGACAATTAACCAGGGTCTTGGGCTTGTGCATAGACTCTTACCACTCTAACCGCGGGCTCGTCGGCACTTTGCCGGTTTTGTCAAACTCGACATGGACTAACGCCGGCCATCTTGTCTGGTTCAGGAACAGGTAAAATCGCCCCCATGGCGTATCTGCTCAAAACTGAACCCGATGCTTACTCGTTCGCCGATCTTCAGCGCGATGGCGAAACGGTCTGGGACGGCGTCACCAATCCGGCTGCCGTTAAGAACCTCCGCTCCATGAAGCCAGGCGACAAGCTGGTGATCTATCACACCGGCGACGAACGCCGCGCGGTCGGCACCGCAACGGTGACCAAAATCGAAATCACCGACCCCAAGGTCCCCAAGGTCTACATCAAGCTCGGCAAAGCAATTCCCGAGCCCCGCACGCTGGCCGACATCAAGCAGCAGTCGCTCTTTGCCGATTCACCGCTGGTCAGCCAGGGCCGGCTGTCGGTGGTCCCCCTGACCTCAGAGCAATATGCCTGGCTCGCGAAGTAGGGTAGGCCCCCGGCCTGCGATCGACGCCTCGTCGATCTGCCCCGGCGTCCCCAACAGCCCGCACCTTGTTCAGAACCCCTTTCCGACGCCGACCATTCACAATAGAGAGAATCATTTATGACCGAAACACCACAGCAGTACATCTCGCGCATTATCGCCCAACTGCACGATCAGGATCCCCTTGCGGTCCTCGAAGCCTCGCCGGGAAAACTCGCTGCGCTCGTCGCCGGGAAATCGGAGAGCGAACTCCGCCGCAAGCCGGCTCTGGGCAAGTGGTCCATGGCGGAAATCATTGTTCATCTGGCCGAAACCGAAATCGCAGTCGGCTATCGAATCCGGATGGTTATAAGTGTGAATGGCACGCCTATCCAAGCCTTTGATCAGGATGCGTGGGCAGTGCGCTATCCGGGGATGCCCGTCGAGCCCGCGCTTGAGCTTTTTCGCGTATTGCGGTCGGCAAACCTGGCCTTGTTGCGCTCACTCAGTCCCGAGCAGTGGGAACAATTTGGAATTCACGCGGAGCGCGGCAAGGAGACCCTCAGGCACATCTCGCGCCTCGCCGCCGGACACGACATCAATCACCTCCTCCAAGTCCAGGCCCTATCCGCTGCTGCTAGCGAGTAGACTGGTAGTTGTGCAGGTTCGTTGTTCATGCGGCGCCTATCCACCGGAAGACGCCCGTTTTTGTCACAAGTGTGCTCGCCCCCTCAATGAGGAAGATCACGCCCGATTAAGCGAGTTGGCGTCTGAGGCCGTCGCGGTTCCAGCGGCGTTGCCCGTCGAGCCGCCCCCGCTGCCGGCTGTGGTGGCGTCTAACATCAATTTCCATAATTCTCGCGCCGTCACGGTGAGCATTATGGTCGCGGCCCTGACCCTGTTGCTGTTGTTTACGCTCGCCACAGTTGCCCCACCCGCGGTGCCCTTTGTGTTTTGTGCCGGCGGATTCGTGGCAACGCTCCTCTACACGCGCCGGACCGGTGAATCCATCAGCGTTCAGAGCGGGGCGCGCATGGGCTTCATGACGTGTCTGTGGGCTTTTGTGGTGATTCTTCTCATGAGCTGCCTGGTTGTAGCCATGCTAGCCAGCCCCGAAGCTCGTCAAACCATCCAGCAACAGACCCCCACTGCTTTCCAGGGGAATCCCCAGATGGCCGAGGCCATGGCAAAGACCTTGAAGTCCCTCGACAACCCGAGCGACTTTATCATGAATCTGATCTTCGGCATCGTATTCATGTTCTGCATCTGGAGCCTGCTCTCCATGCTCGGCGGGATCATCGCCGCCAAGCTCGCCCGCCGCCAGTAGCCCTCCGTAATACTACCGGTTATCTCGCTCGTATTCTTTCGTTTAGCCTGAGGCTGGCACCGACGCTTGCACGCTGCCGAGGAGGCACGAAATGAGTGACGACACGAAAGTAAACCCCGATAACTCACCTGAGGAAAAGAGCGAAGAACTAACCCCGCAAGAGCAGGAACAAGTTTCCGGAGGAGCGCCCGACGCCTTTATAATGCTAACGGGTACAAAAGGGGAATCACCCGGGGGAGGCTGATCGGCCACCCCGCCAAGGGCGCGGGTTCAAGTCCCGCCCCGGGCGCCGGCCTTTCCATCGAGTATCTCGTCGATCCGATCCAGTTCCGCTTCGCTGAAGACCAGATTCGCCGTCGCCGCGACGCTCTGCTCGATTTGCTCAATCTTGCTTGCTCCAATCACTGCGCTGGTCATGGCTTCGTGCCGGAGTACCCATGCTAATGCCATCTGGGCCAGAGTCTGCCCCCGCTGATTCGCGACTTCGGTCAACGTGCGAATCTGAATTCGGCGGTTCTCGTCGATCTGATCCGCCCGTAGGAAGGGAGTCGCCTTCGCCGCTCGCGAGTCGGAGGGGATTCCTGTCAAATAACGATCGGTAAGAAGTCCCTGCGCAAGCGGAGAAAAGGCAATCCCACCCACGCCCTGGCTTCGCAGTAAATCGAGCAACCCTTGCTCGGGTGCTCGCTGGATCATCGAGTACTTCATCTGGTGGATCAGGCACGGTACTTTCAGAACCTGCAAAGCTGCTTGTGTTTGCTCGACGTTGTAGTTCGAGATGCCGACGTACAACGCCTTGCCGGAGCGAACGGCATGCTCCAGCGCCGACATTGTTTCTTCGACGGGCGTGTTGGGATCCGGCCGGTGCGAGTAGAAGATATCGACATACTCCAAGCCCATGCGCTGGAGGCTTTGGTCAAGACTGGCCGACAAGTATTTGCGCGATCCCCAATTTCCATAAGGCCCGGGCCACATGTCGTACCCGGCCTTGGTGGAGATGATCAGTTCGTCACGATACGGCCCCAAATCCAGCTTGAGTACATGGCCCAGCGTCTCTTCCGCCGAACCCGGCGGCGGGCCATAGTTGTTCGCCAGGTCGAAGTGAGTGACTCCCAGGTCGAAGGCCCTGCGGAGCATCGCGCGGCTGGTTTCGAAGCGATCGATGCCTCCAAAGTTGTGCCAGAGGCCCAGCGAGACAGCCGGCAGCAGCAGGCCGCTCCTGCCACAGCGGCGGTAGAGCATGCCCTGGTAGCGCTCTTCTTGCGCCAGATAACCCATGATGCGAATCCTCCCGGGGAAGATGCGTCCTCCCGACACCTCGATAGTAAGCTAGCCGGTGAACTCCGCTACACTGGGGCGAAACTCGCTTTGCCTGAGCTTTCTCCGTACGACCCCATCGCCGGCCTCTATCACCAGAACTGGGATGATTGGTATCTGCCTCAGGCAGCGGCGGCTCTGGACTCGCTGTTCTTCTCAATGCTCGAACCAGGGGCGCGTGTATTGGATGTTTGCTGCGGGTGCGGGCACGTGACCCGTGAACTCGTGGCGCGAGCGTACCGGGTGACGGGCGTTGACGCATCGGCCGAACTCATTGCGCAGGCGAAGCGGGACCTGCCGGCGGCCACGTTCATCGTGGCAGATTTGCGGGAGTTCCAATCGACCGATCACTTCGATGGCGCGCTCTCGACCTTTGACTCGCTGAACCACATTTTGGAACTGCATGAGCTGGAAGCCTCGTTCCGCAACGTGCACCGCGCACTGCGGGCTGGAGCGCCATTCGTATTCGACATGAACAGCGAAGAGGCGTACCGCATGGACTGGCAGGAGTGGACAACCCGAGTCACGCTCACCAGCGTCAGCCTTGTGCGAGGCCGATTTGACCCGGTTACGCGACAGGTTGCGACAGAGATCGTCTGGTTCCGGCAGTTGCCGGACGGACGATGGGAACGTCGGGATAGTGTTGTGCCGGAACGCTGCTATGAGAATGACGAAATTCGGGCCGCCTTGCAGCAGGCCGGTTTCCAGAACGTGACATCGTGCTCAGCGGCCAAGGCCGGTGTGATAGGCGAGATCGGTTACGGGCGGGTTTTTTGGTCAGCCTG
Organism: Bryobacteraceae bacterium; assembly: GCA_049579625.1. Classification (GTDB taxonomy): domain Bacteria; phylum Acidobacteriota; class Terriglobia; order Bryobacterales; family Bryobacteraceae; genus CAJCIT01. The sequence continues at coordinate 1,039 of JBAUOG010001095.1, read as the reverse complement.
GGCCTGAGTGGTGCGGAGATCAGGCGTGCGGGAAGACGCGGACGTCGATCCCTTCGGCCGCCCTGATCAGTTTGTCGAGGTCGCTTCCGAAGCAGCGCTCCCACCAGCTTTCGCGGCCGCTGTGACCGACGTAGATCTGGGTGATGCCTCGCGAGCGAGCGAAGCTGAGGATGGTCGCGGGAATATCTTCGCCATCGAGTTTAACCACCTCGGCATTCACTTCTTCGGCGTAAAGGAGACCTTGGTCGATGCGGGCCCGTTGTTCGTCTGACCATTCGGGCTGGTCGACATATACCACCAACAGTTCGCCATGGAAACGGTCGCGGTTGCGAACGCCGCTATCGATCATGCGTTTGGCATCGCAGCGCGGGGAGAGGTGAATGAGAATGCGCTCCTGGGTACCCCAGGTCTGTTCGACCCCGTGACGCGAAAGGTAGCGGCTGAGTTGCTCGTCCACCACGTCAGCGGCGAGCAGGAGAGCGATCTCGCGCAGCTCCGAGAGCTGTTGCTGTCCGAGCTGTCGAGTTTCGACCGCGCCTTCTTCGCCCTTGATCCGCATGCAGGCATCCGGTGGAGCGTCCACCACCGCAATCTCGTCTGTCTGGTTTAGAAAGCTGAGTGGGATGGTTTCCCGGACATACTTGCCGGTGATGCCTTCCACCTGCTGGCGCTTCTCCTCTATGTGCTGGAGGTTCACCGAGGTGATGACCGAGATGCCGGCTTCCAGGAGCTGTTCGACGTCCTGCCAGCGCTTGGCATGTGGTTCGCCAGGCGGGTTGTCGTAGGCAAGGCCATCCACCAGACACACCTTCGGATAGCGCCGGAGGATCGTTGCGACATCCATCACCGGCGTGCCGTGCACGACCCGGAGCGGGATGACCTCCAGCCTGTCGACAAGCGTCTGAACCTCGGGCGCCGAATTAGCTTGCACCGCGCCCACTACCACGTCCTGGCCGCGTTCCTTGCGGCGGCGGCCTTCATCGAACATCCGGAAGCTCTTGCCGACCCCGGACGCATAGCCCAGGAACACCTTGAGTTT
>JBAUOG010001094.1:0-4707 GCA_049579625.1 Bryobacteraceae bacterium | reverse complement strand
TGGGAGCTTGTGACCATTCTGCACGCGAGCGAAACAAAAACCGACCAGAACATACTCGGTCCCGAAGTTTGGATGCTGGTATTCAAGCAACCCGCACCATAAGCTATCCACGCGCCTCCGACGCCTGTCGCGTAACGGAGAGCTATTCAGCCGCGGCCGCGGTCTGCCGGCGAACGGCATCCAGCACGCCGTTGATGAAGGGAATTGCCTCGTCGTTGGAGAATTGCCGGGCCAGCTCTATGGCTTCATCGATAATCACTGCGGACGGAACGGCACTCTGGCGGATCTCGAAAATCGCTAAGCGAAGAATGTTCCGGTCGACTACGGCCATGCGCTCAAGCCGCCAGTTCTGCGCCCGCTCTTCAATGACCTTGTCGATTTCCGCGGACTGCTGAACTGTGCCCCGTGCCAGTTCTTCCATGAAACGGTCGACCTTAGGCTTGGTTTCACTCTCTTCGGAGTAAAGTGTGTCGTAGTAGTGGCTGATCGCGCTGTCAACGGAATCACGTCGCATGTCCCACTCAAAAAGCACTTGCAGCGCGCGCTTTCGTGACCGGTGACGTGCCGCCGCCATAGAAGCTAAGTCCGTCCCTTGAGATGTTTGAACAGGTTGGCCATCTCAATCGCCGCTTCGGCTGCTTCCGCGCCCTTGTTGCCGCTCTTGCCGCCGGCCCGATCCATTGCCTGCTGCATATCGTCGGTAGTCAACACACCAAACGAAATAGGGACCCCTGTGTCGAGCGCCACTCGCCGCAGGCCCTCGGCGGCGGCGTTTGCCACGAAATCAAAGTGTGGAGTATCGCCACGGATTACCGCGCCCAGCGCGACGATGGCGTCGCAGTGCGGGGCCAGTTCACTTGCGGCCATGGGTAATTCCCAAGCGCCCGGGACCTTTACGAAGATGACATTCTCGTGAGGACAACCATGTTGTTCGAGTACCTCAAGCGCACCTCTGGAGAGGGCTTCCGTGATGTACTCGTTGAAGCGGCTCACCAGGACGCCGATTCGCAGGCCAGCCGCATCCAGCGATCCTTGAAATGTCTGATAGGGCATGAACTCAACGGGTCCGGTTGACCGCGACTGCGGCTGCTAAATCACTGTTTCTTCTTATATTTAAGGGCGATGGGGGTATCGCTATGGGATAATTCAGATTCAGCCCTTAGTCTACCGCATGGATCCCCGCTTCATTCGCAATTTCTCGATCATCGCCCACATCGACCACGGGAAATCCACGCTCGCGGATCGCCTTCTTGAATACACCGGTGCGCTCTCCCAACGGGAAATGATGGAGCAGGTGCTCGATACGATGGACCTCGAACGTGAGCGCGGCATCACCATCAAGGCTCACGCGGTGCGGTTGAACTACAAGGCGGACGATGGCAATCTCTACGAGTTGAACCTGATCGATACGCCGGGCCACGTCGATTTCACATACGAGGTTTCACGCAGCCTGCAGGCTTGTGAGGGTACGTTGTTGGTGGTGGATGCTTCGCAAGGCGTCGAGGCGCAGACGCTGGCAAACACCTACCTGGCGCTCAGCCACGACCTGGAGATCATCCCGGTCATCAACAAGATCGATCTGCCGTCGGCTGAGCCTGAGCGAATACGCGAACAGATCGAACAGGTCATTGGCCTGGACGCCAGTGACGCGGTGCTGGCCAGCGCCAAGAATGGCATCGGAATCAAGGAAGTGCTGGAGGCCGTGGTCAAGCGGGTGCCTGCGCCCAAGGGCGATCCGACATCGCCGCTTCGCGCCCTCATCTTCGATTCCTGGTTCGATCCGTACCGCGGCGTCATTATTCTGGCTCGCATAGTCGATGGCACCATTCGCATGGGGCAGAAGATCCGGCTCTGGTCGAACGGCCGCGTCCTCGAAGTGGAAGGCCTGGGATATCAGTCGCCGAAGCCGATTGCATGCAATGAACTGACCGCGGGCGAAGCAGGGTTCCTGTTCGCCAATATCAAGACCGTTTCCGATGCGCAGATCGGCGACACCATCATCGACGACGCGAACCCGGCCACCGAGGCCCTGCCCGGCTTTCAGGAAATCAAGCCGATGGTCTTCGCGGGCCTTTATCCGGTGGAATCGCACGAACACGGCCTGTTGCGTGACGCGCTCGAAAAACTGCGGCTGAACGACAGCGCCTTCAACTTTGAACCGGAGAACTCGGCCGCCCTGGGATTTGGATTCCGCTGCGGATTCCTCGGCCTGCTGCATCTGGAAATCGTCCAGGAGCGGCTGGAACGGGAATTCCAGATTGATCTCATCACTACCGCGCCTGGCGTTCGCTTCCGGGTAACGACCACGGTTGACGAAGTGATTGAGGTCAACAATCCGCAGAAGTTCCCGGACCCTTCGAACATCAAGCAGATCGAAGAGCCGATTATCGATGCCACGATCATCACTCGTGAGGAATACATCGGCGAGATCCTCAAACTGCTGGAAGAGAAACGCGGCGTTCAGAAGAAGTTCGAGTACATTGGCACGGGCCGTGTCCTGTTGCTGTATGAGGTGCCGTTAAACGAGATCGTCCTGGATTTCTACGACCGACTCAAATCGGCCTCGCGCGGTTACGCCTCGCTCGATTACCATCTCTCCGGTTATCGCATTTCGCCGCTGGTAAAGCTTGACGTACTGGTTGCTGGAGAGCCAGTGGACGCTCTCTCGATGATTGTCCATCGCGACTTCGCCTATGAGCGAGGCAAGACACTCATTGAACGGCTGCGGAAGCTGATTCCGCGACAAATGTTTGAGGTTGCTTTACAGGCAGCGATCGGCAACAAGATCATCGCCCGCGAAACCATTTCGGCCATCCGTAAGAACGTTTTGGCGAAGTGCTATGGCGGCGATATCACGCGGAAGCGCAAACTTCTCGAGAAGCAAAAAGAGGGTAAGCGGCGCATGAAGCGCGTAGGGCGAGTGGACATCCCACAGGAAGCATTCCTCGCGGTTCTGAAGGTCGGCACCGAGTCAACCGACTAGCGCTCTAAACTCCAGCACTGAACCGCGCGCGTCAGCGAGCGGACCAAACGGAAGCCGCGACTGTGAAGGAGCGGACACAAAGCTTCTGAAACTCGATAACGACCGAACGAAGCTCTCCGGGTATTTTCAGAGCGACCGCGCGCGCCAGCGAGCGGGCCTTATAGCGGAATGTTGCCGTGCTTCTTCTTCGGCATCGTGTCTATCTTGTTCTCTAACATCCGCAGCGCCTCAATCACCTTGGGCCGTGTTTCGTGGGGCTCAATGACATCGTCAATATAGCCCCGTTCGGCGGCTTCGAACGGGCTGGCGAAGCGTTCCCGGTATTCTTCGATTTTGGCCTTACGGGCGTCTTCGGGATCGTTCTCCAGCTGTAGTTCCCGGCGATAGAGAATATTCACCGCTCCTTCAGCGCCCATGACCGCAATCTCAGCAGTGGGGTAGGCGAAGTTAATATCCGTCCGCAGATGCTTCGACCCCATGACGCAATAGGCGCCCCCGTAGGCCTTACGGGTGATCACGGTAATCTTAGGCACTGTCGCTTCGGCGTACGCATAGAGAAGCTTTGCGCCGTGCCGGATGATGCCGCCGAATTCCTGAGCCGTGCCCGGAAGAAAACCGGGAACGTCTTCGAACGTCAGAATCGGAATTTGAAAGGCGTCGCAAAACCGGACGAACCGCGCCCCCTTGATAGACGAATTGATATCCAGGCAACCAGCCAGATGGCTGGGCTGATTCGCCACAACGCCGATCGCCTGTCCAGCCATGCGAGCGAACCCGACCACAATGTTGCGGGCAAAATGCTCGGCGACCTCAAAGAAATGCGCGTCATCGACAACGCGAGTAATGATGTCGCGCATGTCGTACGGCTTGTTCGACTCTTCAGGGATGAGCCGGTCGAGTTCGGGATCGCAGCGGTCCGAAGGATCCTTCGTCGCTATTCTCGGCGCGCCGTCCACGTTGTTCTGGGGCAGGAACTGCATTAGCTCCCGAATGCGGCGGAGGCAGTCCTCATCGTCGTGCGACAGGAAGTGAGCGACGCCGCTCACCGCGTTGTGCGTCATCGCGCCGCCGACTTCTTCTTTAGTCACGTCCTCATGCGTCACCGTCTTAATCACGTCCGGCCCCGTCACAAACATGTGGCTGGTGTTTTCCACCATGAATATGAAGTCGGTCAAAGCGGGTGAATAGACAGCGCCGCCGGCGCAAGGCCCCATGATGGCCGAGATTTGAGGCACTACACCACTGGCTAGCGTGTTGCGCAGGAAGATATCCGCGTACCCGGCGAGCGAGACCACCCCCTCCTGGATCCGCGCTCCTCCCGAATCATTCAAGCCGATTACGGGTGCTCCGACCTTCAAAGCCAAGTCCATAATCTTGACGATCTTCTGGGCGTTGGCTTCCGATAGCGATCCGCCAAAGACTGTAAAATCCTGCGCGAAAATGAAAACCCGACGGCTGTGAATCGTGCCGTGCCCGGTGACGAATCCATCGCCATCGATCACGGTGTCCTCCATGCCGAAGTTGTGCGAACGATGCCGGACCAACTTGTCCAGCTCCTCGAAGCTTCCCTCGTCGAGCAGCAGGTCAATACGTTCACGAGCCGACAGCTTTCCTTCGTGATGCTGGCGCTCCCGCCGCTCCGGCCCCCCGCCTTCGTCGGCGCGGGCGTGGCGTTGTCGGACTTCTTCGAGACGATTCTTATGCATGCAGGTGAACCTACTCAG
>JBAUOG010001093.1:0-2943 GCA_049579625.1 Bryobacteraceae bacterium | reverse complement strand
CGGACCGTTTCATATCGTCAACAGCGAAAGGATCACAAGGCGTGACAGACTCCTTGACTTGTGACACAAACAGGCGTATATATATGTCGTATGGCCCGCGCCACGCGTCTCCTTGTTCGCTGTTGATCGGAGATCCAGCTCAACCCAGGTGTGCTGCGACGGGCATGCGGTGTCAATCAGGATGCCCATTCAAAGCCATCGCTGTAAACTCCCTACACCTGTACAGAGCGCCGCTTTCCCTACTTGGCACTCCTCTGCAAGTTGCACAGGGAAGCTCTTTATTAGGCGTAGACACCGCAGTGCAGATCTGAATGTTAATTCCGATCAGCACAGGCGCAAGAGAGCGGATCATCTTTAGTTCGCGCGCTCATTTAGTCAGAGTTTAGCGCCCGGCATCCGCTTCCAGTCCTAATCATCCGCTACTCCAAAAGAAGCAGCGTAGCACCGCTCACGGTAGCGTGATGCGAAACAGATTGCGATGTACCGTCGTGTTGACGTAGGCATAGTGATCAGGGTCGAGGCCAGGCACAACGTCCTCGCGCGGCACGGACACAGCGCCTTTCATCACGCTCGCCTCAGCCAGCTCCTTGATTCCGCCGGGCGGAAACGTTGGCAACTTCTCTCCCGGGCCAATCGGAATCGCCAGACTCCTGCCAGGACTCGTCCGCGAAGAACCCTCCACCGGTACCGAAAGGAATCGTCCATCCGAGGACCACGCCGGCACGCAGTAGACATCGCAGAGGCGGACGCTATTGCCACCTTCGATCGGAACCGCCACCACCCCCATGCGATTGCCCGTCGCGAATGGGATCACCGCCATCACCCAGCGCCGGCCCGGCGAAACGCTTTGAATCTCACTAATTGCGTAAGGGGCCACCTTCGAACGCCCGGAGCTGTCCTGGTTCATGCGAGCCAGGTAATTGAAATTTCCCTCGGTCAGTCGAAAGAGAATCTGTCCAGCCGGGCCGAAATGCGGCGACGTCTCCCCGCCGGAGCCGATCCGTTTGGCGGGCGAGCTTCGGTCTAGGGGGGCTAGCCACAATTGCGACTTCCCGTTGGAACCCTCGCTCGAATACACCACTTGTTTGACATCCGGCGATACATCGTAGGCCAGCATCGCGACGCCGGGAAACACCGGTTCACTTTTGCCGGAATCGACGGCCGTGCGCCAAAGCTCCGGACCCGGACGTGCCGACCCGCGCCGCATGAGGTAGTAAAGCACCGTGCCGTCCGCGTTGAAAGTAGGAGGCGGCTCCGGCACCACTTCCCCCTCCGAGGATAAAGACCGGTCGCCACCCGGCGTATGAAGCCAGATCGCACTTTCATGCACTCCCACCGAAGTAATGACTGATCGGCTATTTTTCTCGGCCGCCAATCCTTCTTCTTCGGTCGGGCCGAAGGTGATTTGCTCCGGCTGTCCGTTGGGAAAACGCTGGCGCCAGAGGTGGCTCTGCCCCCCGACTGTCGCGATGAAGTACATCCATGCACCGTCGGGCGACCAACCCGCCGCCGTGCAGGCGCCATCCGGTCCGATCGCTCGCGCCTGCACCGCATCATCGAAGGAAATGATCCGGCACGGTCCCCAACCCCCATTCCCAGCCATCTCTACAACCAAAGCCGACCGGCGGTCCGGAGAAGCGTAGGAGTAATGAGCCATGGCCCGTTCGTGCGGCGGAAAGTAGAGTTCGCGGAAATGGTCGCCCGTCGTTGGTCCGGTCACGATGCCCAGGTGCATGCCTGAGCGGATTCGTGAGAACAGCACTTGATGTTCGTCGAGCCACGTCAGCCCCGCCGCATTGTTGAGAAGGAGGTGAACGTCGCCGCCAAAGATAGAGACGGCGTATGTCGAAAATCCGGGACCCTCCATCGCCGAGTACGCGACTTGGGATCCGTCGGGTGAAAACGCCAGGCTGTATTTCATGCGCGGATCATCCGTCACTCGCTTGGCTTCGCCGTCAGGGAGCACCTTCACATACACCTGACCAACGGTCAGGAAACTGGTGGTTCCCCGGATGAACGCCAGCATGTGGCCGTCCGGCGACAGGGCCGGGACTACGGCAGAATCCGTGAAATCGGTGAGCTGGGTATAGGTCACGCCAGCCGGATGAGAACGCACCGAAAAATAAACCGCTACGCCGGCGATGGCAAACGCCGCCCATGCGGCCCCGATTACCCAGGACAACCTGCGCCGTGAGGGAACCACGGCAGGAAGAGAGGTCGGCTCCGACACTTCCGGTGTCACGAGAGTTACTGTAGCGGCTCGTTCATTCTTGCTGGTTAGGTCCGCCCCTGCCTCTTTCGCCCCCGCAGCGCCATTCGAAATAACCGTCACGCTGGCAATGAACCGGTACCCCTGCTTCGGTAGCGTTTCAATGTAGCTCGGCTGCGAAGCGGCCTCGCCCAGAGTTGAACGAATTTGCCGGATGCAATAGTTCAGACCCTGATCGAACTCAACGAACGTTGCCTCACCCCAAATGCGGTTGCGCAACTCTTCACGCGACAGGATCTCGCCCGGCCGCTCAACCAGAAGCTCCAGCACGCGCAAGGGCTGAGGCTGAATTCTCACATTCTGGCCGTTCCGGTAAAGCTTTCCCGCTTCCCGGTCGAATTCGAAGTCGCCGAATCGCCACCGTCCGCGGCCATTCGTTCCCATAGGGCCTCGCTCTAGCAGTGTAGATCATGCCAACCGACTACCGCTTTTGAGGGCGGTGGCCGTCTCTAACAGCGGCGCCGATCTAGTGGTGTGCGTCCGAAATCTTGAAGTCAATAGTTTGGACCCGAGGAGCGACTCACTTACGGTCGCACCTCTGATAACGGCTTCGTCCAGACCCACGACCGTCAGGGAGTGGTTGGACGACGACACGATGATAAGCGTCATTTTCAGTGACGCACTACCCTAGCCACATTCCTGATAACAATCGACTTCAGTCTCCTCATGTGACA
>JBAUOG010001092.1:0-9696 GCA_049579625.1 Bryobacteraceae bacterium | reverse complement strand
CTCCAGGACGCTAGTTCAATTTTAGTAGGGAGGTCAAATGGCCGAGGTAAAGAAGTTAACGCAGACCCAAATTGTGAAGGAACTTGCCGAGACAACCGGCATTAGCAATAAGGTCGCCAAGCAGTTTTTGGAATCAGTTGCCGCACTCGCCGTTCGCGAGACAAAGAAGAACGGTGTCTTCGTGCTGCCGGGCATCGGACGCCTTGTGCGCGCTGACCGCAAAGCACGAATCGGTCGCAATCCCGCAACTGGCGAAGCGATTAAGATTCCTGCCAAGAAGGTAGTGAAATTCCGAATCGCCAAGTCGGTGAAGGACGCGATCGTTCCTCCGAAGAAGAAGTAGGCGATCGTAATTAACAGGGTTGGCCCGGGTCAATCCGGCCGTCAGCCAGATTCAGAATGCGAACCCCCGCAGCAGAACGCGGGGGTTTTGCTTGTCGGTCGTGAGGGCACTACGCACGTCGGAGTCGCGCGTTAAGTCTCCAGCACAGAACCGCGCGCGTCAGCAAGCGGAAGCTACCGTGAGGGAGCGCTGGACAAGGGCCCGTCGGCAAACGAATTCCTGCAGTCACCCACCTTCTAAGGCTGCTTCTTTTCTTCGGTCGTCGGGCTATCGTCTTTGATTGCGTTCTTGAAGTTCTTCAGACCTGCGCCCAAGCCCTTCGCTAACTCTGGGATCTTTTTGCCACCGAAGAACACGAGCGCGACAAGCAGGACGACGACGATGTCGCCCGGCGAGAGCATGGCAATGAAGGGATAATCGAGTACTGGCATGAGTCTCCTCTCGCCTTGCGAGACAATCTCATTGTAGACCCAGGGGACTCACCACGTACCGACGCTAGAAATCCCCTGGGACTCACCAACGCCGTTATGGCCCGCAAGAAAACAAAGCTCAAACGCTTCGATGTCCCGAAGGAAGTGAAGGCCATTGCCCGCGAACGGGTTGGTCCTGTTCCCCCTTCGCGCGCCATCACGCCCAAGGCGGAGCGCCAGAAGCCAAAACACAAAACAAACCTGCTGGCTGTCGATCCCGCTGAAACCGATTAGCGGTCCGCGCCGATGTCGCCTGGGCCGGGCGGGGAACCTACTTTTGGAATACCGCGAACACCAACTTCAATAAGAGTGTCAAAATCAGCAGCGGCGCGACTGCGGCAAATGCCTTCCCCTTCGGTACTTTAAATGCCGCGGCGAAAATCAGCACCATCATTACAATGGACCAGATCTGAAAGACCGAGAAGAATCCCAGAAATGCCGTCAGGTATTTGTTGGCGCCCTCGGCCATAAAGATGTCCAGCCCCAGCGGCGGTTGCAGCTCGGCAGGGGTGCTCAACTCACCCTTACCTTTGATGATCAAATACGTAGCAATCGATTGCAGAATGCTGATCAGCGAAAGACCTGCGAGCAGATTGAAAAGCCAAAGGAACTTGGCCTTAATCTGCATAACCGAGCAGGTTCCGAATATAATCGCCGCCGAGATCGCCAGGATAATAACCACCAAAATCGGGCTGCAATACGTGGCATACTTCTGAATTTGTAATCCAATCGCCAGCCCTTTTTGATATTGCGCCGGATCCTGGCCCGGGGGTGGCGGCTGGCTTAGGAGAACCTGTTGTACCACCGGCATCAGAAGGACTCCGATTATGATGCTGACAATCGAAACCAGCAGAATCGGCCCCACCCAGAACCACTTGTGTCGGATCAACTTCGCGGCCCCGCCGGGATCGATAAAGAAGTTAAACATCCCGACCAGATCGCCCGCGAAGCTTCCTTGTTCTTCCTGTGTAACCGGTAACTCAGGCACAGCCATGAGATCGTCCCCTTCCTGAACGTGCGCAGCTATTGTACTCCTATTCCCAACCTGCAGATAGGCTTTCCTGCTTGGAGTTCGCCGCTTATCCTCTGTGCGGCAGTTCGTCCGTTTCTCTACCCGTTAAGCTGGTACTAGACCTGTGAACCGATACATTCTCTACCTTGGCCTAGCCCTACTGTCGATAAGCATCGCGTGTTCGTCCTTCAAGCCGACGCCGGCCGAGCCTGAGAAGCATTATCAACTGATCGGCGAAGTCAAAGCACTTGACGACAAGGTCCAGACGGCCACCATTCAGCATCAAGCGATCGGTGACTGGATGGGCGCCATGACGATGGAATTCCCGGTCCGCTCCAAGGAGGAGTTCGCCCATCTCCATGTCGGCGACAAAATCACTGCAACGGTGAATGTGCAGGGCAACGACTACAACATCAGCGGTATCCATAAACAGCCTGTACCGTGACGCCGAACATTCTCTCCCTACGTCCTCCGCGCGACCCTTTTCACCAGGCGCCTGTAATGCGCGTGCGCAGTTGGCGCGCACTCTGGAAGAGTATCCGTCCGACCATCAAGTTCCTTCTGGAAACGGAAGTACACGTCTACGCATTTGCCGTCGCTGCCAATGTCCTCATTTCGTTTTTCCCCTTCCTGGTAGTCATGATTCTGATCAGCCGCTCCGTCCTGCACTGGGAAGCGGCGGTCAATGCCATCTTCTTTGCCGTGAACGACTACTTCCCGGAATCGTTCAATGCGATTCCCATGACGAAGCTGCTCCAATGGGCGGCCGGCGCGCAGCATGGCCTCAGCTGGTTCTCTATCTTGTTGCTGCTCTTCACCGCCAACGGAATCTTTGAGCCGTTGGAAGTCGCCCTAAATCGGGCGTGGCGCGTAACGAAGAATCGATCGCTTCTTATGAACCAGGTGGTGAGTCTGGGCCTCATCTTTATGTGCGGCGCCCTCACCCTTGCCTCTACCTGTGCCGCCGCGGTGAACCGGGAATTTGTTTCCAGCTACCTTGGCAGCAGTGCATTCAGCGGGTTTCTCAACTTGCTCGTGTTCAAAATCGTGGCGTTGCCGCTGCTGATGCTAATGATTTTTCTCATCTATTGGATTCTGCCCAATAAGAAGATTCCCATTAAACGGCTCATCCCGGCAGCTGTTGTGGTTGGGATATTGCTCGAGGCGCTCAAATATGTCAACGTCCTCACCTGGCCGTGGCTGCGGGCCAAGCTGATGAAGGAGACGCCGCCATTCGTCCAGTCCATCAGCATTATCCTGTGGTCGTTCTGTGCCGCGATGTTGATACTGGCGGGTGCGGAATGGTCGGCCCGGGTGCGGCTCGAATCGGCGCCCGAGCCGGGAGCGCCCCAGCCACTTACCGCGGAAGCGGAAGTCGAACTAATTTAAGGACATTGCTTCCTAAATATGCTGACAGCCCAAACTCTCGCGAAACCTACCGAGCCGCCACGGTTACGGAGTCCGCCATGGCCCGGCGGGCCACCAAACTGGATGAAGACGAATGAAGACGCGAGTTTCTCCAGCACAGAACCGCGAGCGTCAGCGAGCGAATGCTTCACACAAAGGGAACGGACATTAGTATGGACAGCGTCTTCAGGGGAGCGGTTGCCCGGAATCCCGCAGCTTGTTTGGATCCGGCTGCGCCGCCTCTACGATAGATTGGTGTGGAATAGAATTGTGGCAGCGACATGTGCTCAATAGCGGCCCGGGAGAAACCTGAGCCCCCGGCGCCGCGCCTACTACTTGTGAAGAAATCGAGGAAGGAACCTGCATGGCTCAATCTGAGGACATAACCCGCCGAGATCTCGTGAAACTTGCGGGGGCTGCCGGTGTTGCAGCCGCCACCATTGGGAAGCTTGCAAGCGCGCCCGCTATTCTGAGCGTCCGCGCAGCGAACGATCAGATCAAGTACGGCATGATCGGAACTGGTAGACGTGGCAACTTTCTCCTGAAGCACCTGACGAAGGTCGACAACGGCCACTGTACTGCCCTGTGCGACCTCAATTCTGAGGCGCTGGACGAGGCCTCTCTCACTATCGGTACCAATCCGAAAAAGTACAAGGATTACCGCGAGCTATTGGCTGACAAAGACGTCGATGCCGTTTTGATTGCTGTTCCGCTCTACGAGCACTTCCAGGTCACGAAGGATTCGTTAGAGGCGGGCAAGCAGGTGTTCTGCGAAAAGAGCCTCGTCTTCACCGCTGAGCAGGTACACGCCCTCCGCGCGCTCGCCGCTGAACACGCCAAGCAAACTCTCCAAGTGGGTCTCCAGCGCCGCTACAGCAAGTACTATCAGGCGGTGAAGGACATGATCGACAAGGGCATGCTCGGTGATGTCACGCACATTCACGCGCAATGGCATCGCAACCCCGGCTGGGTTATGAAGGCGGGCGGGAAGGGAAATCCCAAGAACTGGCGTCTGTTTCGCGAATACTCCGGTGGCCTCACGGCCGAACTGGCTTCGCACCAGGTCGATGTGGCCGATTGGTACTTCGGAACGCGCCCCGAATTTGTGATGGGTCTCGGCGGTCTCGATTACTGGCACGATGGCCGCGACGTCTACGACAACATCCAGCTTATTTACAGCTACAGCAAGGGCCGCAAGCTGACGTACAGCGCCATCACGACGAATTCCCACCTGCCCATGTTCGGTTCCGCACGCCCCGAATTCGGCGAAGTCATCATGGGTACCGAGGGCGCAATTGAAATGACGGTCGGCGATGGGCAAAAGACCATGCCGCTCGCTCTTTGGTATCGCGAAGCGACGCCAACCAAGGTCGCAGCCGGCACGCAGAAAACGGAAACCAAGGCGGGGGCAACCTTCGCTTTAGCCGGTCCGCAGAAGGGCATTCCCATCTTCATGAAGGAAAACGAAGTCGATTGGAAGAACGACTCGTTTATGAACCGCGAGCAAAAGCTCGCCCGCCGCTGGCTCTATAGCAAGGGCATCATCATGCCGGAAGAAGACACCAATCCGGTGGAAACGGAGTTGGAAAGCTTCTTCAACGATGCGAAGACAGGTGCCCGGCCGAAGGCCGACGTCGAAGTTGGGCTGGCCGATTCAACCGCGGTCATCCTGTCGAACCTTTGTATGGACGAGAATCGCCGTGTCTACTTCAACGAAATCGACAAGATGGGTCTCCCAGCGAGCCCGGCCAAGCCCCCCGTCGTCGCCAAGCCGGCCTAAGAAGCTTATTTGAAACGCTTCCTATTGGCAATGGTCCTGGCCATTACCTTCTCCGCGCTGGCTGTGGGCCAGCAGCGCGATGAAAAAGCATGGTCAGGGACTCTCGAAGACAATCAGGACAAGCCGGTAGCCGGCGCAGTCATAAAAATCGAGTCCCGTGGCTCGCGCCAGCAGACAGCTACCGCGAAGGACGGTCGATTCTCATTCCCTAACCTCGCCGCAGGCGAGTATTCCGTATCTGTCGAGTACCAGGGCGCCGTGGCAACGGCTGCCCATCCGATAAGGCTACCCGGCGACAACGCCGAAGCCGTGCTCGTCCTGTCGCCGAACGGCTCGCTCTCCGTTTCACCTGCTCCAAAAGCATCGGCGGCGCCCGTGGTCGCACAAGCCACCGGGGGCAACAGCTTGTCGAGCAAGGCAGTTTCCGAACTGCCTTTGAACAAGCGTGACTTTAGCCAGTTGCTGCTGCTCGCCGCGGGCACCATGACGGATTCAAACGGCACGGCCAACTTCACGCAGCAGTTTGCCGTCAACGGGCAGCGCGGAACGACGGCGGAGTTTGCCATGGATGGCGCCGACAGCAGTGATCCCGAGCTCGGCGGCGCTACGTTCACGAACTTCAATGTGGATGCCGTGCAGGAGATTCGATCCAGCACCGGCGTGATGCCCGCTGAAATCGGCCGCGGCGCCGCCATGTTTACCGACATCATCACCAGGAACGGCACGAACGCCGTACACGGATCGGTCTTCGAGTTTCTGCGCAACGCGGCACTCGACGCCCGCAACTTCTTCGACCGCCGCTCGGTTGCGCAACCTGGCCGCATTCCGCCGTTCATTCGCAACGAATTCGGCTTCACCAACGGCGGACCGTTGGTTATCCCGCATCTTTACGACGGGCGCGACCGCACCTTCTACTTTGTCGAATATCAGGGTTTCCGCCAGGTACTCGGCACGACTCAAGTGATCCCGGTTCCGGATGCTGCCGACCGCGCAGGTCTCGATAAGACCGCCTATCCGGGCGACACCCTCATTGTCCCGGTGAGCCCTCTCACTGCGCCGCTAATCGCACGGTATCCGATGCCCAACGATCCGCAGGGTCCGTATGGTGCGCGCACGTACGCGACGTCTTCGAAGGTCGACACGTTCGCCAATCAGTTCTCCGTACGGCTCGACCATAAGATCTCCGACAAGTCCCAGCTATTCGGGAGGTTCACCTGGGGTGACACTAACGGTCCCGTCACCAACCCGAGCCAGACTGCTATCGACCCCAGCTTTGCCATTGACTTCGTCGACCGCCAGCGAAACGCCGTCATTACCTACACGAGGGCCATCTCACCAACCTTCACTTCTGAGTCGTCCATTAGCTATACCCGCACTACGCCTTCGTTCCCGACCATCAATCGCACCGATCCCGCGCTGACTTTCGGCGATGGCCTGTATGAGGGCTTCAACACGGCCGCCGGATCCGTGATGGGCGCTTACGGCAATCTCTTTCAGGTCCGCCAGAACTTCACTTGGCTTCGCGGCAAGCACACTTTGAAGGCGGGCGGCGAGGTGCGCGCAAATCGCGACACCACGGTTTTTGGCATCAGTCCGAACGGCCAGTATCAATTTGGCGGGGGCGCGGCCTATTCACCGGTTGCGATTCACTCGGTGAGCGGCTTGCACGACATCCCAATCGGCGGCTTGCTTCCCGATTCGCTCACTGGTTTGTTGACCGCGACCGCGTTCATCTACAACCAGGCTGTTGCGCCGTCCATCTTCGCCCAGGGCGCCTACATTGGCGATTCAGCCATTCGGCGCGAGGCTTACAACCTCTACATTCAGGACAGCTGGAAAGTTTCCGACCGTCTCGTGCTCAACTACGGTCTGCGCTGGGAACTGGACACGCCGATTTGGGAGGCTGAGAAGCGCACGTCCGGTCCGGTTCTGTCTGCGACGCCAGGTGTTTTGCCGGGGTCGGAATTACTGATTAACCTGCAGCCGAGTTACCGCACTGACTGGAACGGCTGGGGGCCGCGTCTTTCGCTCTCGTACCGGCTCACCGCCAACACGGTGTTCCATGCCGGTGGCGCCATCACTACGCTTCTGCCCAACCTCTGGCAAGACAACCTTTTGACCGGCAGCACGCCGTTCGTTGTTTACCCACACTTGACGGCCGCGCCCGGGCAGCCCATTCCGTTCGGCACATTCATAACACCGCAACAGCTGCCGGTGGTCTATTCCACCAGCGGGGCCAACATCTTCGCTTCGGGTAATTCGAAACTTGTGCCGGCAAACACAGTCATGGATGTGCAACGTTTCGAACAGGATCTGGCTGCTCTGTCGCCAGGCCAGCCCATCACGCCTCTTAATATCTCCGGTATCGCCGCGAACTTCGTGAACGGCTACATTGGCACCTGGGCGGCCGGCATCGAACAAAAAATCGGCATTGCAACCATCGATGCCTCGTATGTGGGAACGGCAGGAATCAAACTCCCCGCCATGGATTACCCGAATGGATATTCCGGCGCAGGTCTCGGCTTTGCTCCTTACACGCAGTTCGGTTCGTCCGGCCAGATACTGGGAGGCTATGGCACAACCATGCTCATAACGAACCGGTCACATTCCACCTACAATGCTCTTCAGGTTTCGGCGCAAAGTGCTCTGACCAGCTCAGGATTCGGTTTTCAGGCGAGTTACACCTGGTCCAAATCAATCGATGACGCTAGCGCCGTTATTGGGGGCTTCATCTCCGGCGGGTCCGGCGCCGTCTCTCAAACGGCCGCACAGAACCCCTATGACACCGGCGTCGACCGTGGGCCCTCCTCGTTCGACATAACCCAAGCCTTTAGCGGCAGCTTGTTCCAGGATCTGCACGCCGACCAACTCGGTATGCTGCAACACGTCAGCAAAAAGATCACCGGCGGCTGGCAGATCCTCGCCATTGGTTCTATACAGACTGGTCCTCCGTTCACGATCTACTCAGGAATTCAGCAGACCGGCGCCGGCTCAAACGGAACCGACCGGCCCGATCAAATCGGCACGCCTGTTCTCTCGACCAGCCGCAACGTGCGCGAAGACTACTTCGGCTTGGGCGCCAACAACAGCTCTTATTTCTATATACCCATCAACGTGCCGGGTGGCACGGGGCCGAATCAAGGAGTGTTCGGAAGCCTGGGTCGGAACACGTTCCGTGGGCCGGGCATGCACAACTTGGATCTTGCGGTCATCAAAGACACGCCGTTTTTGATTGGGAAAGAAGTCATGTCTCTTCAGTTCCGCGCGGAGTTTTTCAACATCTTCAACATCGTCAACTTCGGCCTGCCATCGAACATCGTGCTCGGACCTGGCTTTGGCGAGATCAGCCGCACCGCAACAAACTCGCGGCAAATCCAGTTTTCATTGAAGCTGATCTTCTGATTCCGCTACGGTGTCACTTCGAGTGTCACAGTGACGGTCGCTTCTACCGACACACTGCCTGACTCAATCGGCGTGGGAGCAGCGGCGGCCATTGCCCTTTGTGCCATCATCGGCTGATACAGGGGCCGCACGGATGAGGCTTCTCCCGACTGCGCCTCCAACACGCCAACCACGCGCAGGCCGAGCGCTTTCGCTATTGCTTCGGCATTCGCCCGCGCCTTCTGTGCTGCCAGAGCCAGCGCCTGCTGTCGCACGGCCTCGTCGTTCTTCAGCGTAAAGCTGACGCCATTCACATTGGTGGCGCCCGCCTGCATCGCCGCGTCGATCACCTTGCCCACCGACGCCAAGTCGTGCAATGTCACATGAACCGTATTGTTCGCGTTGTAGCCGTCAATTACAGGCGAGCCGCCGGGCTTCGGATAGCTATAGGACGGATTCACCGAGTACTGCTGCGTCTTCACCTCGTCGCCATGCCCGATCATCGCCTTCACGGCATTGACGACCGCAGTCGTCCGGTTGGCATTATCCGCGGCGGCCGCCTGCGCCGTCTTTTGCTGGTTCGACACGCCGACACTCACTTCCGCTTGGTCGGGCGTTGCATCCACTGTCGCCTGACCGCTGGCCCGCACTACCGGGGGGATTCGCCGCGCTGGTTCTTGCGCCGTCACCGCTAAATTCATACAGCCCAAAGCTATCACTAGTAACGCTGCTCGTTGCATCACATTCCTCCGGCACTTGCCTGCCTGTCTATCGAGACGAAACGAAGGCACTTTCGTTGCCTACCAGAATGAAACTTAATCCATCGCTTCCAAACAGATCGATCCCAACAAATCCAGGTCTACGTTTCCACCGGAAACGAGTATGCCCACCCGCGCCAGTCCCCTCGGTATCTTTCCCGTCAGCACCGCCGCAGCGGCCACCGCGCCACTGGGCTCCACCACCATTTTCATGCGTGTCAGTAGGAATCGCATGGTCACCTTGATCTCATCGTCAGTTACCAGCAGAACATCGTCCACAAACCTCTGCACAATTGGAAACGTCAGTGCCCCGGGCATCGGCGTTCGCAGTCCGTCCGCAATCGTATTCGGCGGGTCGATTCCGATCCGCTTGCCGTCACGCACGGAAAGATAGAAGTCATTTCCTGCCGCCGGTTCCACCCCGAAGACCTTCATCCGCGGATGCAACGCCTTCGCCACCGTCAGCGCACCCGACAGCAATCCGCCGCCTCCCAGGCACACTACCAACGCATCGAGATCCGGTATGTCCGCGAGCAGTTCCAACG
>JBAUOG010001091.1:0-9521 GCA_049579625.1 Bryobacteraceae bacterium | reverse complement strand
CTCGTAGCCTGGGCCCAGAAGCTTGCGTGCATCCTTGAGAAGCGAATTGGGCCCGTACTCGACGTAGTTCATGCCGCTCTTATTGCAATCGCAGACGGCGATTACTTGAACATCGGGCCGGGCGAGCAGTTCCATAGTGATGGCTTCACCCTGGCGGCCAAGACCAATGGTGGCGAGATTGACCTTGTCGCTTGGCGCGACGAAGCCCTGGCCACCCAGAACGTGTCGAGGCACGATCATGAAGGCGGCAGCGCCGGCAGCGAACGCCCGGCGGGACATGTGAGTTGGTTCGTTAGGTTGCATTTGTTAACTCCTCGTACTCAAGACTTTGGCGGGGCAATTGCTTACCACCCCGGTTCTTCGCCCTTGTTCTGTTCGTCCAGCCACTTCTGCAATGGGGCGAAGTAATCCACAATTGCGGTGGCGTCCATCTGGGTTTGTCCGGTCAGCGCCGCCAGCGCTTCGGGCCAGGGCTTGCTCTGCCCCATGGATAGCATCGCGTTCAAGCGCGTTCCAGCTTCCTGGTTCCCGTAAATGGAGCAGCGGTTCAAGGGTCCCCTGCAGCCGGCGATTATGGACAGGCTGCGATGAAATTGGAACTGGAGAATGTCCGCCAGAAAATAGCGCATGTAGGGCACATTCGCCGCGACATGATATTTCGCCGCGGCATCAAAGTCCTCTTCGGTGCGTGGCGAGGGTGGTGCGATGCCCTGATACTTCAGCCGCAGTTGCCACCAGGCGGCGTTGTACTGCGCGGGCGTAATCTCGCCGTTGAAAACCTTCCAGCGCCACTGATCGATCAACAGGCCAAAGGGTAGGAAGGCGACTTTCTCGAGCGCCTTGTGCAGGAGCAGCCCGATATCCTTCGACGGATCCGGCGCCTGCTCGAGAAGCCTGATCTTCACCAGATACTCGGGCGTCACCGAGAGTGCGATGGTGTCGCCCACCGCTTCGTGGAAGCCGTCGTTCGCGCTGTTGCGGAACAGGAACGGCTGCTTGTCATAAGCGCGCTGATAGAAGTTGTGACCCAGTTCGTGGTGAATTGTCAGAAAGTCTTCGTCGGTGATGTCGATGCACATTTTGATGCGCAGATCGTCCACGCTGTCGACGTCCCAGGCGCTGGCATGGCACACGACTTCGCGGTCGCGCGGCTTGGTGAACATCGAACGTTCCCAAAATGTGGGCGGCAGCGGCGCAAAGCCGAGCGAAACGAAGAAATGCTCGCCGTACTTCACCATGTCCAGCGGTTTGGTTTGCCGGGATTGGAGAATCCTAGTGAGGTCGTAGCCGCCACCGGCATCGGGCGGCGCCACCAGGTCGTAGATATTGCTCCAATCCTGCGCCCACATGTTGCCGAGGAACTGAGCCGGAATGGGACCATGCGCGGGGATGGCATCGCCGTACTTCTCGCGCAGCTTCTTTCGCACATACGTGTGAAGCGAGAGATATAAGGGCCGCACCTGGGTCCAGAGGCGGTCCAATTCCTGCGCGAAGGCATCGGGCGCCATATCGTATTGCGACCGCCACATGGCGCCGGTGTCGGCGAAACCGAGCTCGCGCGCACCTTGATTGGACAACGTCACAAAGCGGGCAAAGCCGGGGCGCATGGGCTTTGAGATGGTGTGCCAGCCGATCCAGGCTTCTTTCAGTTGCGCGGCATCGCGACTCTGCGCAAGCAGCTTACTGAGGTCTTCGAGGTCATAGCACGGCGACTCGCCCGCCTTCTTCGGGAGCGCGCTGCCGGAGCCAGGACAATACTTGCCTTTGCCGTAGGCGCCTTCCATGTTCGTGACCAAGCGCGTTACTTCGGTGCTTAATACCGGATCTGCCGGCGCTGCCAGCGTCAACTGATTCTGGAGCAAATACAGTTTGCGCGCTAAGTCCGGCGGCAAAGACAGCTTCTGAAACCGCACTGCTTGTTTCGCCAACTCGACCGTCGCCGAGATGAGCCGTTCATCGGCGCGCGCGGCGAGCGCCTCGGTGTCATCCGTTATGTAGGTCGACTTGACCCAATCTGCTTGCTGCGCATCGTTAGTCAGCTGAAGCAGCTTCGTCTCGGCCGCCTCGACAAACTGCCTGGCTTCCGCGACCGTTGGGGCGGCCGCTCGCATCAGGCTGAACGGGCAAAGCAGCAAGATGAGAACTGCGAATGTCTTTGGCACCAGTGCCATTGTATTTGAATCGCGCATCGATTGATGGAATAGATTCGTCGAAACTTCTTATTCGTGACCGCGCGAGTATACCCAGAAAATCGGCCCGGCTTTGCGCCTTTTCACGCAAAAGTCTGATCGAGACGACCAGGTAGAAGCGGCCCGCGCGGAAGGGTGAGGCGCGGGCGCAGAGCTGCCTATCCGAAATGAGACAAGCGCCGTGCGCTAGATTCCGGCTACGAGGGATTCAATGGTGGCAAAATCGGCGATCAGCGGGTTCACTTGCTTTGCGAAATCGGAAAAGCTCATGCGAATTACATCGCGATGAGTACCGGCATTAAAGGCAATGAACTCCTGGGCTTCAATGCTCACGTCAACCAGAACCGGCAGCCCAAACAGGTTTCCCAGCGGTGGCATGGCGCCGACTTCACAGGTCGGAAACAAATCAACCAATTCGACTTCCGTTGCCAGCCGGATGAAGCTTAAGCCCATGAGCCGCCGTATCTCGGCAAAGTCAACGGTGCGATCCGCCGGCACTACCGCCATGCCATAGCCAGTGTCGCCAAAATAGACGACCGTCTTAGCCAGCGTGTAAGCGGGTATGCGATCGGCCGCCGCGACCTCGAGGGCGGTGAAGGCAGGCGGGTGAATGGAATGCGAATAGGCGATGTGATTCCGGTCGAAGTAATCCAGACAACGTCTCAGCATGTTCATGACAACCTCCTAAAGGAGAGACTTCACGCATGCATATAGCAAGTAGCGAACCGTTTGGCTGGGTCAAAATGATGAGGCGCCGGGTTCCAAAAACCACTGCTTGAGGACGACATCCCGCACGAACCAGTGTGTACCGAGCAGGAACCGAGCAAGAGGAGCGATGGAGCGAGAAGGGACGTAGCGACCCAGATTCGTCGTCCACGAACGCCAGCGGGACTGGCGCTGGCCAAGGAGGCGCGCGCGATAGCTTTCCAGTTGCAGCCTGCTGTATTGCCCGTTGGCCTCCTCGATGGTTTTGGCAGCCAACAGGCCGGACTCAATGGCCGGCCGGATTCCTTCGCCGCTGTAGGGCGCAGCCAAGCCTGCGGCGTCGCCCACAAGCAGGAAGCCTTCGCCGACAAGGTTGCGCGTCGAGGTCCCACAGAGGAGATAGGCGTGGCCACGGAGGGAAGGCACATCAAAAGAGAGTCGAAGTGACGATCTCAGGAACCGTTCGAAGTCCATTACATGCGCTGGAAGGTGGTGCGGGTCAGCCCGCCCTAAGCCGATGTTGAGAATATTGCGCTTGCGGAAACACCAGCCGTATCCTTGCATGTCGGCGCAAAAATAAAGCTCAGGTATCTCTTCACGCACCTGGCAACCAGCCTGCTGTGCCGCGCTCATTTCGAATTCGATTTCCTGCGCCACGACGGCCGACTCGTGGCCCGCTTTGGCCTCGGTCAATTGCGCGACCGGACAGAAATGGCCGCCTGCGCCGACCAGAACCCGAGCCTCAATCTGATCGTTCGCGATCCACCGGTTTTGGGAGAACTCGAGCTTGACCAGGCTCATGGGCGGAAGGATTCGCGCCCCGGAGCGCCGGAGGAGGTAATCGTCGAATTGCCTCCGTAGGATGCCGAAACTTACGGGCCGGCCGTAGGCTGTTTCTACCGCGCGTCCATGGATGGTCCCGACGCGGAAGGCGGTGATAGGCTGCAGCACAGATTGACGAGCGTAATCCTCGGGTTGAATCTCGAGTGCCGACAGAACGCCGGGCGTGATCCAGCCGCCGCAGACCTTATCACGCGGGAACGAGGCCTTGTCCAGGATTGCCACGTCCAGCCCGGAGTGCCTTAAAGCCCAGGCGCAGGATGAGCCCGCGGGTCCGCCGCCCACAATCAAGACATCGCAGGTGTGCATGGTTCGTCCGCTTCCGGCGAACTGGCACCCGCATAGAGCGGGGCGCGAGTCCAGTGGATTGGCTGACAAGCAGGACCGGCAAAGACAATCTGAAACAGCTGGACAGATCCGGCCCGGAAACCGGCGATCGATCCGGCTAAATACAGCCGCCAAGCGCGCTCGAACCAGGGGCTATACATCTCGGAGACTTGCAGGCTCGAGCGATCGAACCGCTCCAGCCAGTGCTCCACCGTTTTGGCGTAGTGCAGACGAAGATTCTCAACATCCAGGACGGAGTAGTGGTGCGGCTCGAGAATGGTCATGGCCTCCTGCAGGGTCGGGGCGTAGGCTCCACGAAAGATACGTTTTCTGATCCAGCGGCTGAAGTCTTCTTTGAAGTTTTTGCCTATGAAATGCAGGAGTCCCCGGCCAGACTCGCCGATGGAACGATAGATGATTTCCGCCAGTTCGCCGTAGTTCTCCGCTCCAACGTGCTCCAGCATTCCCACCGACACGAACACGTCGGAACGTCCGCCGCCGGTATGGCCGGCGATGTTTCGATAGTCGTCTTCGATGAACTCAACCAGATCGCTCAGCCCGGACTCTGCGGCTCGCTGCCGTGCGTAGAGGATCTGCTCGCGAGAAATGTTGAACGCTTTTACCTGCACGCCATATTTCCGAGCCATGTATAGCGCCAAAGAGCCCCACCCGCAGCCCGCTTCGATTACCCGCTCACCGGGCTGAAGGCCGAGCTTGCGGCATACGTACTCCATTTTGGCTTCCTGTGCCTGTTCCAGAGTGGCGGAGGGCGACTCAAAGTAAGCACACGTGTACACCAGTTCGGAATCGAGCCAGAGCCGGTAGAAATCGTTTCCCAAATCGTAGTGGCCGTGGATGTTGTTGCGAGAGCCAGCCAGAGTATTCGCTTGCAGCCAGTTCATCGCATGCGAACTCAGCCGGGAGTACCAGCTCTTAGCTGCCCCGCCACTCGGCCAGGAATGAAAAACCGCCTCGATCGCGCGAGGAAGGTCGCCAATAACTTCAATGCGGCCTTCGGCAAAACCCTCTCCGAAGGCGACTTCGGGATCCAGAATCAACGCCGCAATGGTCCGGCGATCGTGGATCAAAACGGTAGCGATGGGCGAGATGCCGGGTGGGCATAACTCCTCGCCGCCTTTGATCGCGAACCGAATCGGCGCCGGTCCGATGGCCTTGAAGACTTGTCGCAAGAACCACTTCTCGGCCGACCGCAATCCTGGCTTTCCTTGGCTGTCTCGAAGAGCAACGCTGGGGTAGCTCATGGCCTTCGACGCATCAGAATAACGCGTACGCTGGACTCGCGCCGTAGCGCGCGTCCAGCGCGCTTTCTAACATACAGCGCCGGTAACAGTAAGTGCAAGCCTGTGACCACTGCCAGAGTTACGAGTTGGTCCCTGAAGTGCAGGAATCAATAGGGATCAAGGGCAAGACTGAAGCCAGGGCCTGCGTCAAAGCACGCACAAGGCTGCATCGCAAGTTTTTCCAACGGGGATTTGAGCGATGTTAGGCGCGCCTTGGGACTGGCTGGAGATGGTCTCGAAACCAGTCGCGAGCAAGGGATGCGGCCTGGTCTAAGGTGCCGGACTCTTCGAATAGGTGGCTCGCGCCGGGAATGACCCGGATACTGTGGTCAGTTTGCCGGGGCAATGCAGCCATCGCCAAACAGTTGAGATCCAAGACCACGGGATCGTTTCCTCCGACGACGAATAGCGTCGGCGCGAGCACGCGCCTGAGCGCCTCGCCTGCCAAATCCGGTCTTCCTCCCCGGGAGACCACGGCTTGTACGACTGCTGGGCGCTCGGCCGCCGCGACAAGAGCCGCGGCAGCCCCAGTGCTCGCGCCGAAGTAGCCGATACCCAGGTTGGATAAGAAGGGTTGCCGGCAAACCCAATCCGTGATGGCAACCAGCCGCTGGCCGAGCAGGCTGATATCGAAGCGCAACTCGCCCGTGCGCCTGTCAACGGCCTCTTCCCCAGCGGTTAGCAGGTCGATCAACATGGTGCCGATTGCTGACTGGTTGAGGAATTCCGCAACCCGGCGGTTTCTGGGGCTGTGACGGCTACTACCGCTGCCGTGAGCAAAAATGACCAAGCCGCAAGCCCGATCGGGCCGCACGACATCGGCAGACAGGTCGATCCGGCCAACCGGCACCCTCACCGCGACGCTTGCATCTTCTCGTGTGGTGGGTCTCATGAAGCATTTCAGTGCAGTCATTGTGCCAATCTGACTTCTGACGTGTAAACTTCTGGCTTGAGAATGCGTCAACGCTCTGTGAGGCTCGTCGAGGGTACCGAAAACGAGTGTGAGACTTTTTAAATAGACTGGAAGGCTACATCGCTTTCCGATAAGGAATCAACTTGGCAGAATTCACCGGTGAGCGCGTGGTCCCGGGATTGGTGGAGGCGAGTCTTTGGGATGAACATGCCTCCCGCTATTCGTTCGCGGCGGCATTGGCGGCGGGGAAACGGGTGCTCGATGTAGGCTGCGGCACAGGCTATGGCACAGCCGCCATGGCCGAGACGGCGGCGTGTGCGCTCGGCTTCGATATCTCGACGGAGGCGGTGGACTACGCTACCCAGCACTACGGCGAGAAGGCTAAGTTCATTGTCGGATCAGCCGAGAACTTTCCCGCAGCGATCGGGCCTTTCGGCCTAATCACGGCTTTTGAAGTGATTGAACATCTCACCGATTGGCCACGGCTCTTGAGCGAGACGAGTCGGGTCCTGGCCGATGATGGGTTGTTTCTTGTGTCGACGCCAAACAAGACGTACTACGGCGAAGCACGGCAAAGCGAAGGCCCTAACCCCTTTCACGTGCACGAATTCGAATACGAGGAATTGCGTGAGGCGTTGACAGCCTGGTTTCCGCAGGTGCGCATTCTTGCTCAGAATCGGGTGGAGGCCTTTAGTTTCTTTGGTGAACAATCATCGGCGAGCGCAACCGCCACATTCGCCGAGGCTGCGCACAGAGTTTCAGACGCGCACTTCTATATCGCGGTTTGCAGCCGTCAACCCATTCCTCCGCTTTCGTATCTTTATGTTCCGCACGATGGGAACATGCTGTGGGAGCGCGAACGCCACATCCATTTGCTGGAGAAGGAAACGGAGACACTTCGCGAAGAACGCGAGGTGGCTACCACGCAACTGGCTCAGTTTGAATCCGACTTGGAGGAAAGAAGCAAGTGGATCGCCGGGCTCGAGAGCGAACGCCATGTGGCTGCCGCGCAATTGGCTCAGTTTGAATCCGACTTGGAGGAACGAAGCAGGTGGGTCGCCAATCTTGAACAGGAGATCCTCACCCATCAGCGGGAACGCGACGCAGCTCTCGCGGCTCTCAAAACCGCCGAACACGAGTTGGAGCAACGCACGAACTGGGCGAACCAGATCCAACGCGAACTCACCGAACGAACCGAGTGGGCACAGAACCTGGACCAGGAACTTACCAGGGCGCGGGGGCAAGTTCACGAGCTGATTGACAAGCTGAGCGCCGATGAAGCAGTCATCGCCGAACGCACCAAATGGGCGCGCGAGCTCGAACGTGAGGTCAACGAGCGAAACGTGGAAATGAAAACAATAGATGAGGAACTTCAACAGGTTCGAATGCATCTCAGCGACAGAGAATCGGTTATTGCCGAGCTCACACGAGAGGTGACCAGGGGCCGACGCGAACTCGGTCTTTTGTTGGCCGCACTGCGTGCCCAGAGCGCCGCTGCGAACGAACATGGCCGTATGACGGAAGTGGGGCAATGGCCCGGTCTGCCGCACAACGAATTCGCGGAACTTCGTGAGCTGGTCGTGGAACTGGAGAAGCTGCGAGTTTCACAAGCCCGTTCGTTCGAGATTCAAATGCAATCGAGGTCGGAACTTCAACACAGAGTGGAGGAGCTAGCACAGGAACGGGAGCTGGTTCGGAAGTCGCGGTGGCTGAAGTTGGGGCGCGCGCTGGGGTTGGGCCCGAGGCTCGAATGATAGGTTCGTTGAGACGTTTGGAGGTGCCTCTAGTAGAATCTTTGCTTGACGGGCGGCTCCAACGGGTATTCCATCTGAAGTATGAGGAAGATAAGGAAGAAATCCGTTTCGCGGCTGCGATCGAAAGCAAAGCGGGGATTTCAGGGCTACCCGGTGGCTACGGTGGCGCTCTATGGGCCGACGGACGAGTTGGCAACTAAGGTCGCGGTCGGCATAATACGGAACGAAGGTGAAGAAACCGATGCGCTACAACGCTGGTTTAGCGAGGACGCCGATATCCGGCTCGATGGAGCGATAGAACAGGAGATTCTCGCCTATATCCTGGCGCACGGAGCTAAATCGGTTGCAATCACGGATCGAATCATCGGCTGCCCGCATGAGGAAGGCATCGACTATCCCGACGGAAAGTCGTGCCCGCAATGCCCTTACTGGGCCGGCAGGGACCGCTGGACCCACGAGCGAATTCACTGAGGCTTACGGGGCAGGGAGGGCTTAAAGCTTCGCCAGAGCCTCCGGCGACATATCGACCTTTTTCCACTGGCCGGCAATGATTTTCTCGCGAATCTTCGCAGGAGCGATGCCTGCCTTGGTCTGCTGATAGGCAAACACAGCCTCGTGGCGGCAGATGGAGCACTCTTCACCGTGGGCGTCGACGAAGCAATCGAGCAGGCTACCGTGACCGGCGAATTTATCGCACGAGCAGTAGCAAGGCAGCTGATAGAGGACGGGGCGGATCTTTCCCGCCAGTTCGTAGACGCGCATCACTTCCGGTTTGGCAGCGTACTGTTGCGGGTCCTTCGTTGCGGGCAGCGGCCCGGTCGGGGGAGTGTTGTGGTAAGCGGGAATTCGCTCATCCGAGGCGGCGATTGCGACCGCGGCCGTCACTGAGGTCAGAGTTCCCATCATTAGCTGTCTGCGCGTGATCGACATAAGAATCCTCCTGCTGAGCCACAAGATGGCACGCTCTTACTACAATATCTTGGAACCCACGAGCCTTCGATTCGAATGGCGCCGGGGAACACTGATTACCGATACTCATGGAAGAATCACCCCAGATTGACTTTCCCCGCGTAGATGGCGCGCCCGCCCAGCGAAGCCGGGCGTCGTACCCGATCCTGTGCGGCGTCGTTCTGCTGATCGGGGCTGGTTACATCCTTTATTCGCAGACCTGGGCGTTCGCTTGGGACGAGGGTTTCCATATCCTGACTGCCCAGCTCATTAAGGACGGGCGGCTTCCGTACATTGACTTCTTTTTCCCACAAACTCCGTTGAACGCGTTCTGGAACGCCGCGTGGATGCGTGTGTTTGGTGACAACTGGCGGATTGTCCATCTAGTTGCAGCGGTGGAGGCGATTGGCGCGGTTTTCCTAACAGCCGACTTCGTCTACCGGCGCCTGCCTGTTCCGCGATGGCGGTTGGCGGCTTCTCTCCTAGCTGCTGTGCTGGTGGGCTCCAACATGCAGATCCTCCAGTTTGCCCCCGTTAGCCAAGG
>JBAUOG010001090.1:0-2469 GCA_049579625.1 Bryobacteraceae bacterium | reverse complement strand
GCCTACATCATGAATAAAGCCGAGCATCCACTGTGCGCCCGCGTCGCCTTGTTCCGCCGACAAACGAAACCAACCTGCAGCCTCCTTGTAGTCTTGCGGAACACCCCTGCCGTTGTAATAAATGAAGCCGAGCATCCACTGTGCGCCCGCGTCGCCTTGTTCCGCCGACAAACGAAACCAACCTGCAGCCTCCTTGTAGTCCTGCGGAAAGCCCTTGCCGTTGTAATAAATGAAGCCGAGCATCCGTTGCGCCCATACGTTTCCTTGTTTTGCAGAGAAACGATACCAACGGGCTGCTTCGGCGTAGTCTTGAGAAACACCGCTGCCGTAATAGTACGCATCAGCAAGCTCGTTTTGGCTGTACGCGTTTCCCTGATCTGCCGACAAACGATACCAGCGAGCCGCTTCCGTTTTGTCTTCGGGAACACCTTTCCCGTTCGAATACAGGAAGCCAAGCATACACCGCGCTGAAGCGTTTCCTTGGTCGGCTGACAAGCGATACCAACATACGGCTTCTACGAGGCCCTGGAGAACACCTCTGCCGTAGTAGTAAGCATCACCAAGTTTGTTTTGGGCGTCGTGATCTCCTTGGTTCGCCGAGAGACGAAACCATCGTGCGGCTTCGTTGTGATCCTGAGCAACGCCCTTGCCCTGATCGTACAGGAAGCCGAGATTGCATTGCGCCGAGGCATGTTCCTGGTCTGCCAACAAACGATACCAACGTGCGGCCTCTGAGTAGTCCTGAGCAACACCCCTGCCGTTGTAATACTGCGAGGCGAGATGGTACTGTGCCAAGGCGTTTCCTTGATCTGCCGAAAAGCGGTACCAACGTGCGGCCTCTGAGTAGTCCTGGAGAACACCTCTTCCGTAGTAGTATGCATCACCAATCGCGCTTTGGGCTTCCGAGTCACCCTGCTCGGCTGCTTCTCGAAACGACTCGACGGCAGCGAGAAGATCTTGTGGTACACCGCGTCCCTCGCGGTAGGCCAACGTAGCCTTGATGGAGACGAGTTCCTCACGTTTTCGGAGGATTTCCTCTTCCTCTGGCTTCAGTTTTTGGATTACGTCGGTGGACATCTAAATCTAATTCGTAGGTTACCTGACGCCGATACTCGCTTATCAATCTCTTCCGCTCGATCAAGGCATTGCTGGCACCAAAGCAAGTGTTCTTCGAGCGGCTTCAACTCATTCTCATTCCGTACCACTTCCAAGCAATACAGCATGAAATCAGCATCTGAAACAGTAGTGTCCCAATGTTAACCGAACAGATTGAGTTGTTTGGCGGGGTGCTGGTCAAGGTCGATATCGGTCGTGGTCGGAAACACCTGCAAAAGGGGCTGTTTTTCGAAAAGAGTCAGGCCGACGACCTGCAAGATTGTGTAGCACTAGCTGGGACAGGCGCACATTTTCTCTGGGAGACCTCGGCGCAATCTGGTACTAGTCTGGCGTGGCCCGACAATCACGCCTGGTTGAACCTGGCCTCGCGTTTCACATCACGGCTCGCGGTGACTACCGCCAGACCGTTTTACACACCGACCTCGACCGCGCCGAATACCTCGATTTATTGGCCAAGCACGCGGGCTTGGAAGCGCTGGAGGTGTTGGGCTGGTGCCTCATGACCAATCACATCCACGTACTCGCGATTCCTCACAAACCGGCTTCGCTCGCATCAACGATGATGCGTAGGCAAGCCGGTGATGCGCAAGCCGTCCAACCGCGGCACGGCTCCCACTTTGGCCAGCTCTGGCAGTCGCGCTTAGTACTCGTGCCCGCTGGCGGGCGATGCGGTATGGACGGTCCTACGCCACATCGAACTCAGCCCTGTGCGCGCCCATCTGGTCATGTTGACCGCGCACAGCCCCTGGAGGTCCGATCCCAAGCCCATTCACTGAGCCCACGCTCTTATTTCCCAAACGGAATCAATAGCTTGCGCGGCATCATGGGGAAGCGCCGTCTCCAGTCGCTTTATCTTAAGAACCAGTTAGGCCCTTCGCAGGCGTCACGCCGCGCTTCGACTTGGGTTCGAAATTCTCAAGTCTGTCTCCCCAGTCCAACGTGTCGCTCTGTAGTGGAACTTCGTTTCGCAGAAGCCGGATGGGAGGGAGAATCGACCGGTCACGTTCACCACCTGTCGGAAGGAGGAGAATCGAAAATAACTCACTTATTTTCAGTGCTTTGAGTTCGAATGCAAGAGTTCAGTGGGGCATGGGAGGTCCGTTTGGTAATTCTGCTGCGACAAATCGCCAGGACACCTTCATTGGCCGCGAGAACTGACAGGGCTCATGGACACTTCGTTTCGCAAAGAACCAGATCTGGCTCAAGTTCACTGGGTCCGTGGCCGCGCAGTACTGCAAACAGGAGGTAATAAACCGTAGCTAACTAACTTGTATTCAGTAATTTGAGTTCGAATGCAGAGAAAATTTGGCAAATCCCAGGTTTGTTTCGCAAAACGCCGGAGCGCCCCGGCTG
>JBAUOG010001089.1:0-8476 GCA_049579625.1 Bryobacteraceae bacterium | reverse complement strand
CGGAAACGTGGGCCGAGCACGGCGGCCAGTTCGGGAGCCGTCAAGTTTCTGACCATGCGTCGTGGCATGTCCAGCTTAGTGGATGCCGTCGTCGGAGGGGGCGCCGCCGCGACCGAGGTTCGAACGGCCGACGCCAAGAGCATCAAACGAATCGGCGGCGGATACGGCGTTCGGCTGAACGGCGATTGGCTGGAGGCCCGGAACATCGTGATCGCGACGCCGGCCTGGGGTGCGGCGGACCTGATTCAGGAACTAGCGCCTCAAGCTGCCGATCTCCTGCGCCAGATTCCGTATCGTTCCTCCCTCACCGTATCGCTGGGATACACCGAGGCTGATGCAAAGAAAGTAAGCTCTTCCGGCTTTGGCTTTCTGGTGCCAAAAGTTGAGCGCGAAACGATCGCGGCCTGCACCTATGTCAGCAACAAATTCGAAGGCAGGGCTCCCAGGGGCACCGTGGTGTTGCGCTGCTTCGTGGGTCAGGAGCAGGCGGATCTCTCCGACGAAGAAACCGTCCGCCGGGTACGGCAGGATTTGCAACGGCTGACGGGCGTCTCAGCCGAACCGTCATTCACACTGGTCAGCCGGTGGACCCGCCGCATGGCGCAATACACAGCGGGTCACGCCGAGCGCATGCAGCAGTTCATAGAAGCATCGCGCGGCCTCGTGGGGATCTTCTTTGCGGGCAACGGGATTCAAGGCGTGGGCATCCCCGATTGCATCCAGCGTGCGAATACCGTGGCTGCGGAAGTTGTGGCGAGGGAAGGCTGAGGCTGCGAACGCGCCAACTCCCTGCGCAACCCGAGCCGCTACAGCACGTCATACTTGTTTCCGGTGACCCGCCTCATCGTATTCATCGCCCTCCTCGCTACGGCGCTCGTGTCGCCTTCTCCCGCTCAGGTTGGTGTTGCGGTTCGACTCGCAAGAGATTTGCGATCCGATGTCGCCGTTCTTTCCTCCGAGCCCGACGTGGCAACTTGGCAGAAAGCTCATGCCGGAAACCGGCTGGAGCTGGCTCACTACCGGACCGAAAAAGACCCGTACGAAACAGACTTTCGGCGGCTCAACCGCTGGTGCGCTGCCTCAGTCAGTCGCCGCCCGGCAGAAGTGGTTCGCACCGCTTTGTTCTTTGTGCCGGATGTCTCGCAAGGTGCTCTGCCGCCTCTGCCTGAGAAGGAAGACAAAAGCCTGACTCAGACGTGCAGGATGCAGGCATTGTGGTACGAGACGAGCGCGACGGCCACCAACGCGGGCGACGCGGCTCTCATCGACGCAATCGTCCGGGAGCTATCTGCGGCTTGGGGAAAGCCTAACGGATCATTTGACACTTCGCTTAAAAGGGGCGGCGATCGTATGCCGAGGGCGATAGTGCCAACGACGGCAAGCGGATCATCCGCTACGCCGGATATCAGGGGCGGCGGGCTTTGGAAGGAAGTGGTTGCATGGCATCGGGCGGGAATCAACATCTGGCTGGCCTACGATCCCAAGGCTTGGGCGACCTCAGCTCCCGATGATGCGCAGGGGCGGATCATCGCTTTTGCACGCAGAGATAGTCCTCCAGATTCGGGTATCAACATCTGGCTCCTCGGTGGTCGATTGGAGCGTCGGGTAATCGCTGAGGCGGCGCGGATTGCCGATTTGGACCCACCGTTAGCCGCGGCGATGATGCAACGGTCGTTTTGCATGATGGATCCGGAAGCCGAGACCCCCACGCGGTATCCAATTCCCACGCTCGAGCCGGAGTCTGTCACCGTGGGTCGGGTCCTCCAATGGCTTAGCAAGGCGAAGAGTCTGCCACCAGAACGTCAAGCGGCTGCCTTCCTGGTTGTCGATGCTTACTTGGTTTGTGCGGGAGGCCCTACTCCACGCCTGATTCGGGCGATCGGGGCTACGGCTGCAGGCGCGCGTGAACAGCAGTATAGTCATTACTTCCGCAACCAGGCCGAGAAACTCGACCCGCAAGGTCCCGCCGGTGAACTCGCCGGCCTTTCCGCACTGGCAGATCCCTGTTATCTAAAGGGTAAAGGTCCCTGGCCGGTTCTCGAAATCAAGAAAGGTGAGAGCCTCTTACAGCAGTTTCCGGCGGACGAGTGGACACCGTGGATTCATTTCGCGGTCGCACGAAGCCATGCTGCGAAGCTGAGTTTCTCGTATGCGGAGGGCAATCCCGATGAGGGCGTACTTGCACTCACGCCTGCGGAGAAGCAAAAGGAACGCGAGCTGGCGATTGAGCATTTTAGAAAGTTCCTTGACGAGCTGCCGGACGATCCGAAGTCTGCGTTCGCTTGGCAGGAAGCATGGCGGCTCCTCTCCGGCCTTCCCCCAAGCCACATCGGTTTCGGCTGTAGCGGCGATTGAGACTTG
Organism: Bryobacteraceae bacterium; assembly: GCA_049579625.1. GTDB lineage: Bacteria > Acidobacteriota > Terriglobia > Bryobacterales > Bryobacteraceae > CAJCIT01. The sequence goes on along the minus strand of JBAUOG010001089.1, from coordinate 6,115 downwards.
AATTCTCCTCACGCCTTCTTCAGCGGACCCGCAGAGATTTGATTAGCTTTACTGCCAGCCCTGAAAGTGCACGATGAAATCGCGCGTTTGACTGGCCGGTTGGTAGTTGCATTGCGCCGGGCGAAAGGTCCAGCTGGGAACGAGCTTCAATGCTTCGTCGGCTAGATCGCGATGAGTGGCGTCGAGGACTTTGAGGTTTACGGGGTGACCGGTTTTGTCGATGACGCCATGCACAACGATATCGATTCCGGTGTCGGAGAACGACTTGGCAGGTGGTTGCGGCGTATTGTCGGCATAGGCTGGCGTGAATGAATTACAGGCGTGGGTGATGGCGGCGCCCGCCGGATAGTCGAAGTAATCCGGGGGGAAGCCCGCCGGTCGGGATTCGGCCTTGAAATCGATTTCAAAAAGCTTGACTCCGCTTGTCCAGCGCTCGATATGGCCGGGCAGGAAACCATTGCTGAAGGCGTAGAACTTCGACTGTTTGACAACGACGTCATCGATCTTGATGTAGCTGAGATAGCCGGCGGGCTGGTCGAAGCAGAATATGCCGGATTGATGACGGGCGCCCGTAATGGTGTCGAAGTCTACGCAAGTAGCCGTCGTTCCATCAATGGTTCGATCGGCAATGTTGCGGATCATGTCACTCTGATCGAAGTGGTATAGAGTGACCGGTAGTTGCTTGCGAATGGCGATGAAGTCAGCGGGTTCGGGTCCGGTTTGAAAGAGGGCCAATTCAGGGCCGTTTTGGACTCTCGAGAGCACATAACTGCCGTACACGCATTCCCAGCGATTCAGGTCCGTTCTCCCAACGCCGACCTTGAAGGTTCCGTCGGTAGCGGCCCCAGGCTGGGGATTCAGAATGTGGAAGCTGATGAACTGCTCGTTCATCGGCCATACAGGAGAACTGAGCTGTGCCGAATGTTCGAGCAGGCCGACGGCGCGGGCGCGGAGTTGGGGGTCATCCGATGCGATGGTCTGGCCAAAGCCCACCGCCGTTCCCGATAGCCAGACGGAGACAACGACGAGAAGCAGTTGCTTTCTTATCCGCATGGAAGGCGACCTTTAGGCTAACAGAATTCCGGTGTTGGGCGTGCCCTCTGGAACATCCATTGCTATCCCGCCACCGATGCGATAGAAGAGGGTTTCTGCCATGAACAAGCGATTGACCTCTCTCTTCGCAGCCGCCGTGCTGATAACAGGCGCTCCCACTCCCGCCGCGGCGCAACATACTTCGCGCCAGTTGCGCACCGCCGAGTATCGCGCGCTGCAAACCAAGCTGTGCAGCGGCTGGAATACCTGGAGCGCAAACAGCGTCCTGGCGCACGTCTATCTGCCGGACGGTTTCGCCCTCACACTCGGCTTCAAGAGTGCCGGCATGGGCCACGCCTATCAGAACACCTTCTTCCAGGCCAATGAGACCGCACGGCGGCCGGAAAAGATCCGCCTCGGTCCGCATGCCGACGACGGTTCGTATACGGACCTGACAGTCGAGTGGAACACCGGCGGTGCCGGTACAAAGAACGCTGCCCAAGTCCAGAGCGCCACAGAAAACGGTGAGGAGTACATCCTGATCAACGTCCAACAACACGCTCCGCTGCGGGTAGAACACCTCATCGTCGAAACGGGCTACTACTGGAACCGGCCGGGCACCGTCAGGCGCGACGGCGCAGTCCTCAGGGCACAGCCCGGGCGCGAAGGTGGACACCCGTTTGAAGTGCGCACCACGTCGCACGAAGTGAACGATCCATTCGTCACGGTCAATGCGCCGTATCTCTCGGTGGCTCTCGAAGGGCGCATCGCCGTCTACACCGGTCCGGAGAAAACGCTGGAACAGGTGGCTGCCATCGTCGAAGAGCATCACGCCGCACACATGAAGCGGCTGGCGGACTTTGGCGCAGACCGCGAAGTCTTCACCGCGATGCAGACCATCCTGGGTTGGAACCTGACCTACGACCCGGAAAACGATCGTGCCATTTCGCCGGTGAGCCGCAATTGGAGCTCGTACTGGGGCGGGTACGTGCTCTTCGATTGGGACACCTACTTTGCGTCATTCATGTACAGCCTCTACAATCAGGATCTGGCCTTTGCTAACGCCATTGAAGTTACCAAAGGCATCACGCGCGGAGGCTTCATTCCGAATTGCGCTTCGGCTTATGGCATTCAAAGCGACGACCGCTCGCAGCCGCCGGTCGGCAGTCTGATGGTGCTGGAGATCTACAAGCGCCATAAAGAGAAATGGTTTCTGGCCGAAGTTTACGACGAGCTGCTGCGTTGGAATCGGTGGTGGCCTGGCGCCCGTGACACGAACGGACTGCTCGCCTGGGGCTCCGACAACCAGCCGCAGCTTGTCGATGGCAATTTCCACAATGCGCCTGCGGCGGTCTTGGAGTCAGGGCTCGACAATTCGCCCATGTACGATGGCGTGCCGTTCAATCCGCAAACCAACCAGCTGGAAATGGCCGATGTTGGATTGAACGCGCTCTATGTGGCCGATTGCCGCGCGCTGGCGGAAATTGCGGGCGTGCTGGGCAAGACAGCGGACCAACGCGAGCTCCTTGCCCGCGGCGATAAATACGCCGCAGCCCTGGGCACACTGTGGGATGAGACGTCGGGCATCTACCTGAACAAGCGCACTGATACCGGCGAACGCTCCTCGAAGCTCTCGCCCACCAATTTCTATCCGCTGATTGCAAAGGTCGCCACACCCGAGCAAGCCGTGCGCATGGTGAAGGAGCACTATTTCAACCCGCGTGAATTCTACGGCGAGTGGGTGATACCTGCCATTGCGCGCAACGTGCCAGGCTTCCAGGATCAAGACTATTGGCGCGGCCGCATTTGGGGGCCAATGAACTTTCTGGTCTACCTGGGAATGCGCAACTATGATCTCGGTCCGGCCCGAACCGATCTCGCCGATCGCTCACGCAAGCTTCTGATGAAGTCATGGCAAAGCGACCGCTCGGTCTACGAGAACTACAACTCGATCACAGGCGCGGGCAACGACGTTCGCAGCAGTGACGCCTACTATCACTGGGGCGCACTACTGGGCGTTATCGGGTTGATGGAACAGGGTTACTAGCCGGACGCTTTGACCAGATCGTCTGCAATCTCTTCTGGTGGCCTTCGCAGGATGCGTCGCCACATGAGCCATAGTGTACCGGGCCGCGAACCTGAACATGGCTTTCGCGCCTGTCGCTAGCGACAGTTGGCAGCCGGTTCGTTTTCTGATTTACTCAAGAGTCGGTTCAGTGTAGTGGGGAACAGCCGGCATTTGGCATCGCTTGATATAGTGATGCTGCATTAGCGGACGACTTACAAATCGAGTCCGCATCGACGATTGAGAGGACATTGGAAATGGCGAAAGAAAGAGAAACTATAGGGACAGACGGTCGCCCGCTACCCATTCTGCCACCGGAACTCGATGCGCGCGTTTGGGCTCGGCTGGTTCGCATCATGTTCTATCTGCCCGGTTTTATGGGTCTCCTGCTTATTAAGTCGGGCGAGCCGACGGGCTTTGGCATCACGGTTGAGCTGCTGATGCTGTCTAGCGCAGCCGCGATTGTCGGCGGAGTTTTCGTCGGAGCGGGCTCGCTGGGCGCCGGCGCCAGTACTTCATCCAAGGTCAGCGTGTGGAGTGGCGCGCTGGTGCTCGAACTGCTCGCCGTAGTGCCGTTTCTAGCTGCAATACCAGTGCTCTTCCATGAGCTGGCAAACAGCAACCTGCTGCACAATCGGGCCGCCGGCGCTATTGATGTCACGCTGGGGCCTTCCGAGCTGTTGCCAATGGTAGCTATTCTGCCGTTTATGGTCTACCAACTCGCCGGGTTCGGAACGCTGCACTTCATCGTTGTGAAGTGGGTCAATTGGGTTATCAACTTCGGCATCCTGTGCCTGATCGTGGCCGCCTATATTGCCAACCGCCAAGCCGACTTCTTTCTCGAAAGACGGTTCGGCAGCGGCCTGGTTATCGCCATGGCGGTTATCGCGATCTACGGCGTACTCAGGCTCAAACAAATGCAGGCGGATTACGATGCGCGTTGCCCCGTAAAGGAAAAGAAAAAGGACAAGGAGTAGGGCTAGGTTCCAAAGCACCGGAGGCGCGGCCACCCGTCAAACGGTGTGGCGGCGCTCGGGAATCACGGGCAGTCCATACTTCAGCCGCAAGGTAATCACCGGCTGCGGCACGATGCGCGCGCCCGGCGCGAGACGGAAGCGCCAGCGCTGGGCGACGCGTGCCAGAATCAGCACCCCCTCCATCCAAGCGAAGCGTTCGCCTACACAAAGCCGGGGGCCCGCGCCGAACGGGAAATAGGCCATCTTTGGTCGCTGTGGATCGGGCGTTAGCCAGCGCTCTGGCAGAAACCGATCTGGCTCCGGCCAGAACCGGGCGTCGCGGTGCATCAGCCACTGGCTCATAAAGCACACCGCGCCCGCCGGAAGCCGGTAGCCGCCCAAGTCAAACGCCTCCGTCGCTGTGCGCCCCATCACCCAGGCCGGCGGATACAGCCGCATTGACTCGGCAAACACGGCATAGGTGTATCGCAGAGCGTCGACATCGTCTACCGATGGTTCGCGCCCGTTCAGCACGGAATCTACTTCCTCAAAGAGTCGCCGTTCGGCGTCGGGATTCAGCAAGAGCAGGTACCAGGTCCACGAAAGGGCATTCGCCGTGGTCTCATGGCCGGCGAGAAACAGCGTCAGGATCTCATCCCGCACCTGGGCGTCGTTCATCTGACCGCCATCGCCTTCGCTGTCCTGGGCCATCAGCAGCATCGACAGAAGATCGCCCTTGTCCTCGCCCGACGCGCGCCGTTCCGCGATAAGCCCGTACATCAATTCGTCGAGCCGATCGCGTGCGGCCCGGAAGTCGCGGCTGATGGGCAGCGGCAGCTTCACAATCTGTGCGGCGAACGGAAGCGTGGTCAACCGGAACATGTTCGCCACCGCTGTTCCAACCCGGCTGATCGATTTAGCATCGCTCCGCATATCGGCGTTGTAAAGCGCCTTCGAGACGATCGAGAGCGTCAGCTGCATGGTCTCGCTGTGTAGGTCGACTGGCTCCCCTCCGGAGACAAGCGACGGCCATTCCCGTTCCCAACGCTCCAGCCACTGGTTGGTGAACTCCACCATGGTCGCGCCATAACCGCGCAGCCGCTCACGGTGAAAGGCAGGCTGTGTCAGCCTCCGTTGCCGGAGATGCAGCGGCTCTTCGCTGGTGAGCAGCCCTTCACCCAGCAACACCTTGGCCCGCTTCAGTACCGGGCTTTTGGTGAAGTTCGCGTTCTTTGTGACCAGCACTTCATTGATGAGTTGCGGATTGGAAACCAGGTACGCCCGGCGATGGAGCAGGCGGAACTGAACCACGTCGCCGTACTGCTTGTGCAGGGACACCATGGTCGCCAGCGGAGTCCGGCGGAATGCCGTAAACCCCAATGGCGAACTAGAGCGCGGACCCGGTGGACGTTTCATCCCGCTCCCGCCATCCGACAGGACGTACTACTTTCCATGCCATCGTGAGGCGTTCACCGCTGCGCCGATTACAGCCACCTCTTCGCCGCCTGTGACCACTTCAAGCGAGTAGCCCTGCAACGGTGTCAGCTTCACCATCTCGGTCAGGCATTCGCCCAGGGCATGCAGGTTGAGAAACCGGGCATTGTAACCAACGAAGTAGAACTTGCCGGGGCCGTCCAGATGAATGCTGGTCGCAGTGGCCGCTGCCAGGGCGCGATGCCACAGTTTGACGAAGTCTGCGCAGCGCGCATCGCCCGCCTTGGCATGCTCAAAGATTTCCTCCGGCTCCATATCCATGAAGCGCAGCCGCATCGCGCGCTGGCCCATGATGCCTTCCAGGTGCCCCGTGCCCCCGCAGCCGCAGAAGCGCTCCTTCACATCCAGCGTCACCACTGAGTGCCCTGCTTCCCAGACGCCTTCCCGGTGAGGGTATCGGCCATAGCCAATGCCATTGCCCAAGGTCCAAACCCGGATCAGGCGGTCGAGGTGATTGCGGTCGGCAGCCAAGCCGGCCGCCACGATGTCGGCATCGTTGAAGCACGCCACCGGTATGTCGCCGAAGTGCCCGCCCAGCGCGTCTTTCAGCAACTGGCCCATCCAGGAG
>JBAUOG010001088.1:0-3996 GCA_049579625.1 Bryobacteraceae bacterium | reverse complement strand
GCTCCACACTGATGCCTATAATGCCCAGCATGGTACGTTTGCAGTCCGGGAGGAATATTCGATTCAATCGTGATGTTCGGAACACACTGGCACAGCACTTAAGAAGGACTGGCATGGCCGGAAACCGACCAGATCTTTTCGGCGCCGGTCGGCTGGCGCACCTCGGCGAGCGGTGCTTCGACAAACCGCAGAATAGCTGCTCCGGTTTCATCCAGGGCAGGAGTGGTGGAATCAAGCTGAAGTCGATGGGTTCTGGGTGCCAACGTCATGAAAGACCAGCGAGGAAAGAAGGCCGATAACTCTTTGGGGCAGGCGGAGGGCGACCTGAGCAAGACTGTGGTTTTCAGTGACAGGCGAGTTGGGAGAGCCATAGAGTCCTCGACCAATCGTTCCAATTGGCCGTTGAGGTGAAGTCGGAACAGGTATTCTCTCGGAACCCCAATGCCCTCGACGTCACGGGGACGCACGATCGGAGCTTTTGAGCGAGCGCCAGAATGAGACAGTATGCAACAACACGACACCTCGGGCGCTCTCTTGATATTCGTCTTTTATTCGCCCTACAATAGATATAGTCGCCACCGGGTTCTGAAAGGCGTTAATGGCAAAGTGGCATGCTGCAATGTCTAATACAATCGAAGCCGGGAGCGCCCGGCCGTGACGGCCGCGGCGGCCTTGATACGCCGGAATCGCCAGGAGGCCAGGGTGAGCACCGTCAACTTCTTTGAGGAGTCCAGGGAACAGTCGGCAGTCAAGACCGCGATCGTCTCCAAGTATTTTTGGAGCTGGGCGAAAGTAGTAATGCCCCAGGCGCGCAAGACCGGGCAGCAAAAGATCGCCTACCTCGATCTTTTTGCGGGGCCGGGCCGATACAAGGACGGCACCAAGTCCACCCCCATACTGATCTTGGAGAAGGCAATTCAAGACGACGCGATGAGCCAGATGCTCGTAACGATCTTTAATGACAGGGACGACAACAACGCCCAAGATCTGAAGTCGGCGATCGATCAAATCTCCGGAGTCGATAGGCTGAGATACAAGCCGATAGTCTGGAACAATGAGGTCGGCTCCGAGATGGTGAAGCTGTTCTCCTCAGTCCAGTTTGTGCCGACTCTATTCTTCGTCGACCCTTGGGGCTACAAAAGTCTCTCCCTGCAGTTGGTCAGCGCTGTGCTGAAGGACTGGGGCTGCGACTGCATCTTCTTTTTCAACTACAACCGCATCAATATGGGTCTCACCAACCCGATGGTGAAGGAACACATGGCTGCTCTGTTCGGGGAGCAGCGGGCGCACGTCCTAAGGCTGAAGCTCGAAGGACTTTCGCCGGAGGACCGCGAGAGTTGCATCGTCGAGGAATTATGCGCAGCGCTCGGAGCAAAGCAGGTTGGAGCGAAGCAGGAACGATACGTGTTGCCTTTCAGGTTCAAGAACGACGCCGGGACGCGCACCAGCCACCACCTGATCTTCGTCAGCAAACACCCGCTTGGATACAGCATCATGAAGGAGATCATGGCTGCGGAGAGTTCGGTACACGAGCAAGGCGTCCCGAGTTTCCAATACAGCCCCGCCGACAAGCGTTTTCCGCTGCTGTTCGAGTTGAACCGACCGCTGGACGACCTCGAAGAGATGCTAGCCGCGAGGTTTGCGGGACGAAGAGTTGCCATGAAGGCCATCTACGAGCAGCACCACATTGGCCGCCGCTTTATCAAGAAAAACTACAAAGAAGTGCTGAGGCAGATGGAAGTCAAAGGACTGATCCAATGCGAACCTTCAGAGAGGCCCAAGGGTACTTTCGGGGACAACGTGAGGGTAACTTTTCCGCGCACAGGAGGCAGTAGTGGCAAAGTCGAGTATTGAATGGACTGACGCGACTTGGAACCCGGTCACTGGCTGCACCAAAATCAGCCCTGGCTGCAAGCACTGCTACGCCGAACGGATGGCCAAGCGCCTCAAAGCGATGGGGCAGAATAATTACGCCAACGGATTCGAGCTGACCCTGCACCCGCACATGCTCGAACTCCCGCTGAAGTGGCGGCAGCCATCCCAGATCTTTGTCAATTCGATGAGCGACCTTTTCCACAAGAACGTTCCGGTCAGTTACATCGAGAACGTTTTCGACATTATGCGCCGCGCCCATTGGCACCAGTATCAGGTCTTGACCAAACGCTCCGAACGCCTGCGCCAACTGGCTCCCAAGTTATCATGGGAACCGCAGATTTGGATGGGCGTGAGCGTCGAAAACGACGATCATCTGTACCGGATCGACGACCTTTGCAACACGGGCGCTAGGATCAAGTTCCTTTCACTCGAGCCGCTACTTGGGCCGCTCCGCGAGCTTAACCTGCGCCACATCGACTGGGTGATCGTCGGCGGCGAATCGGGCCCCGGAGCCCGGCCTATGCATCCCGATTGGGTGCGGCAGATTCGGGACCAATGCCTGCGCGCAAAAGTACCATTCTTTTTCAAGCAGTGGGGCGGCCCTGTCAAGAGCCGCACTGGTCGCATTCTTGATGGACGTACCTGGGAGGAGATGCCCGGCGAGGCCGCAAGGGTGATTGAGGATCCGTTTCCAATCCTCGCCGCTGCCGTCGGATGACCCCATGCGTGGCTTCGTAATGGTCAACCGAGTTTGGCGGAGGCTAGTGACGATGTAGAGCTGCGATCGCGGGCGGTGCGATTGACTCTCATTATTGCGCTCCCGCCGCCTCCAGCAATTCGATTGCGCCTTTTCGGTCAAGACGCTCGGAGTGAAACTGCCCACCATAATCTAACAAACACTCCAGGCAAGCGCGCCGGCAGGCTGCCTCGTGCTTTGGGGACCCGTGCAAGATGCTCCCCGCATCTTCGAGCCAGCGCTCTCCCAGCTCAAGCAATTCAAGGCAATGACCTGCGCCGCCTGGAACCGTGTCAAAAAGCAGGATACTGAGTTCCCCGCTCCCGCGAGGCTTTAGGTCAAGCCCGAGTTCTCGACTATCGAGTTCTAAGAGCCGCGCCCCGGCGAGAACTAAGGCCCGACCCAAAGAAAAGAGCGATCTCTCCTCCGGATCACCCGGCCAGTCGATGATTAGTACGTCTGTCGTCTCCCTTGCGGCCAGCACCTTGTGCCGCAGCGCTGGTTCAGTTGAGACACTTATGGGCCAACAACGGGAGTTCCGGCTTGACGAAAACACGGATGGGTGCTCTCGGAAGTGCTTGGGAAGCGGAGGGGGTATACCTTGGGCGTTGAACGGCTTCTCTTCGCTCATCGCGAAACCGCACCTTGTGCAAACTGCAAATCCATGCCCGACCTTGCCGCGCACGTCGCCGCCTGCGTTGCGTAGGAGTAGCTCGCCGGCACCGGCCTCAAAGTAGGTTGCTACCAAACCGGTTACACCCGCAAAGTCTTGTCTCGTCGTGGTCGCGGCGCCTGCGGTGAATCCACCGGCCGTTGAGAGTTTTACCTCGCCGACACGGTCCAAACTGCGGCCAGGTGGCTTCGGGGGCTCCCAGGCGGCGGTCGTGTAGCCGAACCGCGGGAACATTAGTGTTTGACCTGTGCCGTGCGGGGGCATATTGCACTCCTTGCACGGTTCGTCTCTTGAGGTGGCAAGATACTCGTGTCCGGCTTCACAACGAAGCGCCCAGTAGTTGAGGCCCAACGCTTCATCGCGGTTTGCTTCGGTCCAATGTTTGAGGATGCCCTTTGATTCGACTACCTTGCCGCCCACGAGAACCTGGGCTCCAGGAACGTATTCTCCGAGGGCTAGCAGCGAGGTCCTTTCCAGGCGATAACCATCAACGGTGGTGGACTTGTCCGATGCGGAATCCTTTCGCTTCCTCACAGACAAGCGTTGGAGATTGATGGGGAAGCCATAACGGGGGAGAAAACCCGCGTCTGAGAACCACTGGATAACGCTCAATTCACAGACGGCTTTTATCTGGTAACGGATTGAGTTCGCCTTTGCCTTCTCGGACGACAGCGCATCCTGCCTGGGCTTCGCCGGAACATCAACCCAGGCG
>JBAUOG010001087.1:0-2038 GCA_049579625.1 Bryobacteraceae bacterium | reverse complement strand
GTCTTCGGGGTATCCGCGGTATGCCTGGAGCCTCGTGAAACCAAACCTCCCAGCCTCTTTCGCATCTGCACGACACGGCCGCCTTCTTCGAAGCACACCTCGTCCATCAATGCTTGCATAAGGTATATCCCGCGTCCACGATTGAGAGGCAAGCATTTTAGATCTGTCGGATCCGGTAATGAACGGCTGTTAAACCCCTCTCCCTCATCCCGGACCGTGATTGATACTTCCCCGTCCATAGCGCAACGACAAATTACAACAACATTCTTATCAGGGCTCTCGTGGTTGCCGTGGAACACAGCATTCGCGAGAGCTTCTGTCAGCGCTATCTCAAGAGCTTCGCTTCCATCCGCATCGCGGAACTTGTCGAAAAGGAGCCTCATGAACCTCATGAGTTGATCGACAAATGGCGAAATATTAGCAACTCGACTCGCGGCCACACGCCGTAATTCGACATACGGCGATGCCAGCGAGCGGCGATGCAGGAACGCTCGATCGTAAATTTCAGTCATGGTTCAGTACCTCCAATTGCCTCCCCAAGCCTCGTCCAGGTCGGGCGTCGTCCGGGAGGCGGCGAAAAGATAGGCGCCCGATGATCAGCGACTTGAGCGTTCGGCAATTAACCGGTTAATCAGGTACTCCTCCTGCCCAAGGAATGATCTGCAGCCGCTTGACAGCGGTCGGTTCCTCACATCGGGTACAGACGCCACAGGATCCTTCCGACCTCGCCGATACAGGTGCAGGTTTACCACCAATCTCACGGCCACACTTTTCCGTGGGAATTTGTGTGGTTTTGGAGCATCCAGTACCGGCCAGAGATGCCGAATTCGGCAACTGTCGTTGGCAATTGACGAACGCGATCACCTCCATTTCAGAAGCGGCACCGGCAAAACGCCAGATCAATAAGTTCCACTGCGGTTTTGGGTAACACGCGAATGGAATTCCACGTGCCTTCGATTACTGGCGTAGGGCTTTGGTCCTGCAGAGACTCGACTGGAGACAGGCAATGATTCGCACGAAGGGCTTTCTCACAATTGTAGTGATGCTGGGAGGAGTTTCCGTTCGAGTAGGCGCAGTGGAGTTACAACCCCCAACCACGGAGGCCTGGCAGGATTACGTGCGTCACGCCGACGAACGTATGCAGGCGCGACTGGATGGCCGCAAGCCCTTCTTGTGGGTCGATGACATCCCGGAGCGGGCACTCCGCGCACGGCACGGCGAGGTTGTGGTGGCGCCGGCAGCCGGGGCGGGTACTCAAACGGTGCCCAACGGACTAATTCACGATTGGGTCGGCGCCGCTTTTATTCCCAACGCCACCATCGAGAGTTTGTTAGCTGTGGTTCACGATTACGATCGGTATAAGGAAATCTACAAGCCGGTCGTAACGGATTCGCGATTGATCGACGCCGGCGCTGCCGACCAGGAGTTCTCCATGATCTGGCAGCATCAGGTAATGTTCGTTAATGCCGCCGTTCGAGGGCGCTACCGGGCCCACGATTTCTCGATCGGGCCGCATCGCTGGTACGGCGTCGTGGACGCAACGACTCTGCAGCAGATTGAAGAGTACGGGCACCCTGGCGAGCATCTTCTGCCCCCGGACACGGGCGGCGGTTTCATCTGGAGGGCGCACAGCATTTCGCGATACGAGGAGCGAGACGGAGGAGTTTATCTGGAGCTCGAGGCGATCGTGCTAAGCCGTGACATTCCGAGTTCGTTGCAGTGGCTGGTGAATCCGGTGGTGAATCACCTCTCAATCAACTCGCTGACGACTACTCTTCGGCAGACGCGTCAGGCAGTGGACAGGCAGCAGACAGCGATTGCGCCAGACTCCGCTTCCGTCCCAACCCTTCGCGCTGCGGTGAAGTCGCATGGAACACCGTGATCGAACGAGTATCGTGGTGGCGGTACTGCTGTTGCTATTGTTTGTTACGCTTTCTCGCGGGGCCAGCACCGATTTGGAGCGAGCACAGGAGCTATACAGGCGAACTGAGTACCGATTAGTCCTCGAGATTCTACTCCCACTCTCTCCAAAGAGCGC
>JBAUOG010001086.1:0-10364 GCA_049579625.1 Bryobacteraceae bacterium | reverse complement strand
GGTAGTTGGGCTCGGTCGAGCGGAAGTGCTCGTGCTGGATCTCCAGATTATGGATTCCGTAGCGCTGCGCCATCTCGTCGGGAAAATCAAGGATATCGAGGGTTCTCTGCGGATCGTCCGGACCCGCAGTGCCCTTCATAATCAGATCGAAACTATAACTCATGACCGCGACGCGATCCATTTTGGCTCGGTCCGCGGTCTGCCCCCACGCTCTGGCCGCTCCGGCGGCGACGGCCGAACCGATAAGAAACTCTCGACGTTTGATCATTTGCCCCTCTCACAACGAGATTGGCGATTGGGTAGTGGAATCGATCCAGTAGTTCCTGGATACGAATACTTCCAGAAAACCGGCCTTCAGACCCCACCGCATCGGCAGCCGTTACCCGGAAGGTCTTGCCTATTTTACCGTCAGCGCCGCATCATACACATTCGTCACGCCCGAGCGGCAACCATCACAAGTGCTAAACCCGGATAAGCCGGATGGCGCCGGTCGTCGATACGCGCGAAGACGACCGGCTAGCGGACCATGGTTCCGCTGCTTTGGCCGTATCACATTTTTAAACCGGCCAATCCGTTTGCTCCGCAGCTTTCAGCGTAAGCGACTTAGAATCAAACAGATTGGCCAGATAAACGCGCCACACGGAAACTGCCGAATTTCATCCCACAGGCTCGACAAGACGGATTCCTGGCGACAACAGCCCTTCGGAGTTCTGATCAACCCTTATGCCTTACCAGCACCGATCCGGGAGTGGTAGGCGCTCATTGTCCGCTTTGCCAGAGAGAACCGGTTGGGGTACGACCGCACCGTCTGAGCGCTGGCCAGGCACGGTCTCGCAGCCTATTACGTGCTGTTCTTCATTCATCTGGAACCTCGCCGGGTCACCCTCGCCGGCTTGACCAGACATCCCACATCCGACTGGATGCTTCAGATGGCTCGCAATGCCACCGATGGATGCGAACATATGTCTGATGGTGAAGTTCAAGATGTGGTTCAAGTATGACTTTGTAGCCGTAGGCGCATTGGGCCTCATTGCCTCAGCCGCTAGCATCTCAGCTCCGCAGCCACCGGCCAATACGCCTCCGCCCCAAACTCCTCCCGCACCAAGTGTGGTTCACCGCACCGGCGGTTTCGTGCCCGGCCAGAAACGGCCGCCCGGTGATCCCGCCGAGATCGCCCGGGGCAAGACTCTTTACGCCATTAACTGCCGGGCCTGTCACGGCGCGGACCTCCGCGGCGGTGATCTGGGTGGACCCAACCTCCTGCGGTCACACGTCGCGTTGACCGATCAGGAAGGCGAATTGATTGTGCCCATCATCCAGGGCAGCCGACAGAACAACGGGATGCCCGCCATTCCCGTCAGTCCCGAAGATGCGAAGGCCGTTGCTGCTTATGTTCGGAGCGTGGTCGGCATGATTGGCGTCCAGGGGACGCCGCCCTCGCTGGGCAAGGAGGCACCCAGCATCCTGGTCGGCAATGCCGCTGAAGGCCAGGCCTACTTCGCCGCGAAATGCAGTAGCTGCCATTCGCCGACCGGCGACCTGAAAGGAATCGCGACCAAAATCACTGACCCCCGCAAACTCCAGACCGCATGGGTTGAAGGCGGGCGCTGGCACTCAACGCCGCCGGACGCTATGAACCCTCGCGCTGTCACGGCCACCATCACCCTGTCGTCGGATGAAAACGTGGAAGGCCAGCTTGTCCGCATCGATGACTTCCTGGTTACGATTCAGAATGCCGACGGCACAGCGCGCACCTTCCGGCGCGATGGCGATGTCCCGAAGGTGGTCGTCCACGACCCGATGAAGGCGCACCGAGACTTCTTGTCCGAGTACACCGACAAAGACATCCACGACGTAACCGCTTATCTGGTGACACTGAAATGAAGTTGACCAACCTTCTCGTAACCGCGACGATCTTCGTCGCGCCATCCCTCGTGCTAGCTCAGGGCAGCGGAGTGGCTCCGGCTGATCTCCTAAAGCCGCTCAGTGGCTCATGGCCGACCTACAATGGCGATTACTCCGGCAAGCGTTACAGCGCACTCACGCAGGTCGACCGGACCACCGTCAAGCACCTGACGCTGGCCTGGATGGCTCAGGTCCACCCCGGCACCGATGACGCGGGAGCCAGCGGCGGCTTCCGTCGGCGCCGCGTCGAGGGGCCGAAGATCATCGTCGGCGGCGAAGGTCCCGGCGATATCAACATTCGTGGCGGCACTATTAAAGCTTCGATGCTGCAGGTGGACGGCACCCTCTACTTCACAATGCCTGACAATGCCTGGGCAGTCGATGCCCGCGACGGCCGCGAACTGTGGCACTTCTTCTGGAAGACCAAAGGCGGCACCCATATCGGCAATCGTGGCCTTGGCATGTGGAACAACTATCTCTTTATGGAGACGCCCGACGATTACCTGGTCTCGCTGGACGCGAGGACAGGCAAGGAGCGCTGGCACAAGACGATAGCCGATCTGGATCAGGGCTACTTCTCTACACCAGCGCCCATCGTCATTGGGAATCACGTACTGGTGGGAACCGGAAATGATATCGACGCCCCTGGCTTTCTACAGTCTTTCGATCCGGAAACGGGAGCGCTGCAATGGAAGCACTACACCGTTCCAATGGAGAAAGGTGATCCGGGTCTCGACACCTGGGCCAGCCTGGATGCCGCCCGGCACGGCGGTGCGCAGCCGTGGATACCCGGCGCATACGATCCGGAAACCAATCTCTACATCTTCGGCACCGGCAATCCCACCCCGGCTTTTACCACCGGTACGCGGGGTGAGGGGGACAACCTCTTCACCTGCAGCCTGATTGCCCTGAATGTCGAGACCGGCAACATGGCCTGGTACTACCAGACCTCGCCGCACGACATGCACGATTACGATTCCGCCCAGACGCCGGTCCTGGTAGACGCCATGTTCAACGGGAAGATGAGAAAGCTCGCTCTCACCGCAACCCGCAACGGCTACTACTTCACGTTGGATCGAGTCACCGGCGAGCACCTGATCACCGCTAGGTGGGGCTCGTTAACTAACTGGGCGAACGGACTGAACAAATTCGGCGGCCCAAAGCATGATCCGGGGAAAGATGCCACTGTCCCCGGATCGCTCGTCTCACCGGGTTCTGACGGCACCATCAATTGGGAACCGCCGTCCTTTTCCCCGCAAACCGGTCTCTTATATGTGGCGGAACACAATAGCTTTTCGCTCTTTTACTTACTCGACGTGGACCCGCGCGGCTCCATGGGCTTGGGCGGCAAGGAAGAGGCCGAAGTCGGAAACGGCGGTACTTACCTAACCGCGATCGATTACACCACGGGCAAGGTGGCCTGGCGACATCCCTATTACACAGATGGCGGAGGGGGTGGCGGGTTGCTGACCACGGCGGGTGGTCTGCTCTTTGCGGGCGATGGCGCAGGCAGCCTGGTGGCGCATGATGCGGCTACCGGAAAGCCGATCTGGAACAGCCGTATCGGAGACGTCACCAATGCTCCGCAGACTTACCTTCTCGATGGCCACCAGTATGTGATCGCCGCAACCGGCGATAAAGTCTGGTCGTTTGTGCTTTACTAACCTGTCATGGAACAAACTCTGACCCGGCGGGGCTTCCTTGAGTTCGCGGCAGCGGGCACGCTGTTATCTGGTTCCCGCGCTTTGGGTTCTCCTGCGTCTGAACCGTCCATCGCTTTTCCAACCGCGCCGCGCGATCGCTTAGCCGTCGCCTCCTATCCATTTCGGAAGGACTTCGATCCGCGGAAGGGAACGATGAAGTTGCTGGACTTCCCGCGAATGGTGGTCGACCGTTTTCGTGTTAAGGGCATCGAGCCACTGGACGAACACTTCCCCACCACGGACGCCGCTTACCTGGCAAGCTTCCGGAAAGTGCTTGACTCAACCGGCACACACGTCGTCAATATCCCTGTGGGGAATCTGCATGGCAGCTTCTATGATCCGGCGGACGCCAAGCGAAACCTGGCTATCGCCACCGCCAAGCAGTGGGTAGATGTCGCCGTGGCCCTGGGCTCGCCTGGAATTCGCACCCATGTCCGAGGCGTGAAGGGCGTGGCGCCTGACCCGGTGCGGGTGGCGTCGAGTCTGGTCGAAGTGGCCGCGTATGGCCAGCAAAAGCAGATCGTCATCAACCTCGAAAACGACGATCCATCTACCGAAGATGCGTTCTTCCTGGTTGACGTGATAGAACGCGCCAAGACCCCGTGGCTTCGCGCATTGCCCGACTTCTGCAACTCCATGATCCTGGGCAAAGGTGAGGATTACAACTACCGCGCGGTCACTGCCATGTTCCAACATGCCTATACGATCAGTCACGTGAAGGAAGTGGAGACGGATAACGGCAAGCTCTTCCGTGTCGATCTAGCTAAGACCTTCGGCATTGCCAGGCAAGCTGGCTACGAAGGTTACTTCTCAATGGAATGGGATTCAGACGGCGACCCATATGCGGGCACGGAGCACCTGATTACTGAGTCTTTGAAGGCGCTGGCCTCCCCGGCGGCGGTCGCTCCGCAAAGATCCGATGCTAGACACTGAGTGTCCTCCTTTGTTGCGATGGTCGTTGTCGGGCCTTAAGCACGTTCGCAGACGCCACGTACAAAAACCTGTGTTCGGAGGGAGATCGGCAGATTTCAACACTTTTCTGCGAGCGGGCTCAGAAAGCTGCGTGAGCCTCGCCGAAGGCGCACCCAGATGAAGTTGTCACTGCTCGGCAAGAAATAAGAGATCCGTTCGTACTCGAGTTCCTAGACCTCAAAGACGAGTATTCGGAAAGCGATCTGGAAGAGGCCCTGATCGTCCACCTGGAACGCTTTCTGCTGGAACTTGGAAATGACTTCGCCTTTGTCGGCCGCCAGAAACGCCTGCGTGTTGGCACGGAATGGTACAGAATCGACCTAATCTTCTTCCACCGTCGTCTTCGTGCGCTGGTGCTGATTGATCTAAAGCTAGGCAAGTTCACACATGCCGACGCGGGACAAATGAATCTCTACCTGAATTACGCCCGCGAACACCGGCGCTACGAAGGTGAGAGTGAGCCTATCGGCTTGATCCTGTGCTCGGAAAAGAACGAAGCGGTAGCGCATTATGCATTGGGGCAGATTTCGAGCACGATCTTGGCCCGCAAATATGAACTGGCGCTGCCCTCCGAAAAGAGGCTCACGGAGGAATTGGCTGAGACCGGAAGGGCGCTGTTAGGACGGCAAGAGAGAACCTCTTAGTGGGGGTGTCCCGTCACCTGGAGAACGAAATCGCCGTTACGCCGTTCGTAAACTGTTTCGCCTTGGGGTGGCTTCCTGATTGGCAGTCCACACAGGACGAACGGTCTGGAACTGAATCCCAAGTTCTGTCTCCCCTGTTCCCGTTTCAGCCGGACTAGGCAGCTTCCTTCGGCTTGGCGAAGTTTTTGCTTCGAGACAATGAACTCCGGCGCCATCCCCTTTAGAAGCGAGCCGGCTGACTCCATTCCCGCATTAGGTGCTCCGGTTCGTCTGGCACACTTTGGGTGCGTGTGTCTTGCAACTCTCACCTCGCGTCAGCGACCAGCTTTCGCTGGGCGGTTTGGTGAGCAGCTCTGAGGTACGTTTTGGTGATTTCGAAAGAGCTCAAACAGCAGACGGGCCCGTTACTGCGATTACTGCGTTAAGCCTGCCTTTTTCGCAAGTTGCTGAAACTCCATGAACTTCTACGGTCAGGATTGATCGCTATGGACGCGGATGTTCTCTATTTACAAACGACAGCCGGTTTCCCAAGCTGGACTTCGCGGGTTCGATCCCCGTCTCCCGCTCCATGTTTTCAATGGTTTAGCCGGGATGCAATCTTCTCAATGCGGTAATCGCAGTAACGAGTCCTCAGCAAGTTCTTGAGATATGCGCGCTGGCTTGGACCAGTTCAGACGACTCCTAGCGCAAAACAGCAGCCGACAAAAAGGGACACCCGCCGTAGAGTTTGCAGTCTACAAAGTAGCGAGTTTTGACAGAATTCCGGATAGTCTCGCGGTTCTAATTAACATGCGACCTCATAAGGTAATAAATGCGCGGAGAGCGGCCACTAGGCCCAAGGCCGAACGCGCTCAAGGGCTCGTATTCTGGATTACCGGACTGTCGGGCGCGGGCAAGTCGACATTGGCCCGGGAACTATGGGGCCGTTTGCGCGCCACTGGCCGGTCAGTGACGCTACTGGATGGCGATGCGCTGCGCTCGGCGATCGCCGAAGATCTTGGGCACAACGCGGTTGACCGGCGGCGATCAGCGATGCGGAATGCGCGGCTGTGCCGGTTGCTGGCTGAACAAGGAACCGACGTGGTGTGTGCCACCATTTCACTGTTCCACGAAGTGCAGCGGTGGAATCGCCAGAATATTCCCGGTTATCGCGAGATCTACGTTCGGGCAAGGTTGCAAGAGCTTGTCCGCCGGGATAGCAAGGGCATCTATGCGAGGGCTCTGAGCGGCCAGGCTGGAGAGGTGGTTGGCATTGATTTGCCGGCGGAGGCACCCGAGGAACCCGACTTAGTGATTGACAACGAGGGACCGCTCGACGTTGCCGCAGCGGTTGACCGCATCCTGGCGGTGTGCGACTGGCGGGAAGGCGCGCCAGCGCCGGTACCAGCGGGTGTCGTCGCCTTTAAGACAAAGGCAGAATCTCTGGAGGTTCTGGCGCCTTTATTGCAGAACAGTCGCGTTCTGCCGCAGGTTCGCTTCACGGTTCGCGATTGGCGGCGCGATGCGGGCGTGGTGTTGGCCGCAATTGCCGCTACGTCGTGGGGAAATGGCCGCATCATTGTGCGAAGCAGTGCGGTGAGCGAGGACGCCACCGAAGGGAATTCACAGGCAGGAAGGTACGATTCGGTAGCTGGGGTGGTGCGTGGCTCGGCTTTGGTCGAGGCCATCGAGCAGGTAATTGCCTCGTTCGGCGACAGCATCAGGCAGGACGACCAGGTTTTCGTGCAGCCTATGCTGGACAAGGTAGCGATGGCCGGGGTAGCTTTTTCACGAAGGCCGGAGGGAGGCCCGTACTTCGTCCTTAATTACGACGACCGGTCCGGCTCAACTGAGCGTGTGACGGCGGGTTCCGGCGATGACCTCAAAACCTTTTTTTGCGTCAAGTCCAGGCCGGAGGGTTGCCCCCCGCAGCTTGCACCAATCATCGGCCTTCTCAATGAGTTAGAAGCGCTTCTCGGGTGCGACTCTCTGGATGTGGAGTTTGCCGTTGGCCGCGACGGGCATCTCTACCTGCTGCAGGTGCGTCCGCTGGCCGCCGACCGGCAGGGACGCGATGCTGACGCGAAAGTTGAGACTGCGCTGGCTAGCATTGCACGCAAGGTGGAATTGCTGAGCCGTCCGCATCCTTACCTACATGGCAACCGGGCCATCTTTGGCGTGATGCCGGATTGGAATCCAGCCGAGATTATAGGGATCAGGCCATGGCCGCTCTCGTTATCGCTGTATCGGGAGCTGATTACTGACGCGATCTGGGCCTATCAGCGCGACAACTACGGCTACCAAAATCTTCGGAGCTTCCCGCTGCTGATCAGTTTTCACGGGCTGCCGTATATCGATGTGCGGGTCAGCTTTAATTCATTCGTGCCACGGGATGTGCCCGACGAACTCGCCGGACGCCTGGTGAATTACTACATCGATCGCCTGCTTTCAGAACCGCATTTGCATGACAAAGTGGAATTTGAGATTGTCCTTTCGTGCTACACGCTCGACTTGCCGAAGCGAATGGACAAGCTCGCCCAGTTTGGGTTCGCTCGCGAGGATCTAGCAGAACTTTCGTGTGCCTTACGGCGCCTCACGAATCGAATCACGCATGGCGAGACGGCGTTGTGGCGGCCGGACCGCGCCAAAATTGACCTGCTGGCACAGCGGCTCCCGACCATCTGCAATGCGGAGATTGACAAGATCAGCCGCATCTACTGGCTGATTGAGGATTGCAAACGATATGGGACACTGCCCTTCGCTGGGCTAGCGCGTGCAGGCTTCATCGCGGTGCAAATGCTGCACTCGTTCGTTGAGGAGGGGGTGCTGAGCATGGAGGAGGAGGCGACCTTCATGGCGAGCGTCGATAGTGTCGGATCGCGCATCGGAGAGGATTTTGGACGATTATCAAGGGCCGACTTCCTGGGCCGATACGGCCACCTACGGCCGGGGACCTATGACATTCTTTCCCCCCGCTACGACGAGGAGCCCGATCTCTATTTCGACTGGTCATCCGCCCGGCCAAAGGCGCCCGCACCTCCACGATTCACGCTCTCGATTGAGCAACTGCGCCACCTTGAGCGGCTGTTGAAGGAGCACGAGCTGTACATTGATGTCTTGAGTTTGATTGAGTTCATCAAGGCCGGCATCGAAGGCAGGGAGTATTCGAAGTTCGTATTCACAAGAAGCCTCAGCAACGCACTGTCTCTTATTAAGGGGCTTGGAGCCGAGCACGGTCTTTCGCCCGAGGATTGCGCCTATTTGGACTATGGGGCCATTCGCAGGCTCTATAGCGAGAGCGGGTCGGTGAGAGACGTCCTCATGGAGAGTGTCGCATCCGGCAAAGAGCATCACGCACTGACGCGTAACCTTGTGCTTCCGCCTGTCATCGTATCGCCCGAGGAAGTCTTCGCGTTTCACTTGCCGCCAAGCCAGCCGAACTTCATTACGCGGAAAAGTGTGACCGCGCCGGTCGCAACAATCAATGACCCCCCAGAGAGCTTTGCTGGGCGAATTCTCTTCGTGCCGAGCGCTGACCCCGGCTTCGACTGGATCTTCTCTCGCGACATTAGTGGATTCGTGACCCAATTCGGAGGCGCCAACTCACACATGGCGATTCGCGCCAATGAGCTGGGCATCCCTGCCGTTATCGGCGCAGGCGAAAGCCTTTTCCGGCGATGGCAGATGGCGCGCAAGCTTCGCCTGGATTGCACGAACCAGAAGGTCCTGGCTATCGCATGAAAGCGGTCGCCATCACACAGCGCGTCACAGTAATTCCCGGCTACGGCGAGCGTCGCGATTGCCTGGATCAGGCCTGGACTTACTTCCTGGCAGCATGCGGGCTGCTGCCCGTGCCGATACCCAATGTCGTCGAGACGGCGGTAGCCTTATGCGAACACGCCGATATTTCAGGCGTAATCTTCACTGGCGGAAACGACCTCGCGGCTTTGGGTGGCGACGCTCCTGAGCGAGACATAGTCGAAGATGCACTGCTTGATCTGGCAGAACGGCGCGGTCTGGCGGTCTTAGGAGTTTGCCGCGGCATGCAGGTGATTCAGAGTCGTTTTGGAATTCAGCTACGCCGCGTGGAAGGCCACGTGGCGAAGT
Source organism: Bryobacteraceae bacterium (assembly GCA_049579625.1). Lineage (GTDB taxonomy): Bacteria > Acidobacteriota > Terriglobia > Bryobacterales > Bryobacteraceae > CAJCIT01. The sequence goes on along the minus strand of JBAUOG010001086.1, from coordinate 1,054 downwards.
GCCAGGTGATCCAGGTTAACGGCGAGCCAAGAGAGGTGAACAGTTATCACCACTTTGCCGCCTTTGAGTCACGTCCGCCACTGGATGTTTGGGCAGTCGCGGACGACCATGCCGTTAAAGCGGTTCGGCACTCGGGCAGGCCAATGACGGGCATCATGTGGCATCCTGAGCGCTTGAACCCATTCTCAGTTGCCGATGTCGCCCTGTTCCGGAAAGTATTCAACGTGGAATGATACGCGCACTTATTCTCGCCGCAGGACGTGGCAGCCGCATGGGGCATCTGGGCGACGATCGCCCCAAATGCCTTGTGGAACTCGAAGGCAGGCCGCTCATTGAGCGACAGGTTGCTGCGCTCCGGAGCGGTGGGGCGGACGAGATTGGGATTGTGCGGGGCTATCGCGCCGAGATGATAGATTATCCCGGGCTCAGCTATTTCACCAATGATCGTTGGGCTGAAACCAACATGGTGATGTCGATGGCGACCGCGGCTGTCTGGCTTCGCTCAGGGCCGGTACTTATCAGCTATGCCGACATCTTTTACCGCAGCGAACTGGTGCGCGGCCTGGCAAATGCGCCGGGCCAGCTGGTGATCAGTTACGATCGCGCATGGCGCAGCCTTTGGACACGGCGCTTTGCCGATCCGCTGGCAGATGCCGAGACATTCCGGATCGATGCGGAGGGCCGATTGCTTGAGATTGGCGGCAAGACGAGACGGATTGACGATATCAAGGGTCAATATATGGGCCTGTTGAAGTTCACGCCGTCCGCTTGGAGCAGGGTTGAAGCTTTACTCGACACACTTGACCCGGCTGTTCGCGACCGGCTGGACTTGACCGGATTGTTGCGCCGACTGCTAAATGAAGGGAAGGTGCCTATCCAAACCTTCGGAACCGACGGGAATTGGGGCGAAATCGACAATCTCGATGATGTAGCGCTTTACCAGAACATGATCGAAGCTGGCGAGCTGGTGCTCGATACGGCGCCATCCAGCTCATAGCTTCACGCGGATGGCACATCTCCGTCTGCCCGGCGTTAGTCCAGACGGTAGCCAAGC
>JBAUOG010001085.1:0-20972 GCA_049579625.1 Bryobacteraceae bacterium | reverse complement strand
GTGATTGCCCAAAATGGTCCAGGGCCCCATCATCCAGCCAATATCGGTCAGCCAGAAAAAGCGATCGCCAGGCTGGTGATCGAAGGCCAGGTACACTTCCTTCGCGGTTTGCATCAGCGCTCCCGCGTGGGTATGAACGCAACCTTTGGGCTTGCCGGTGGTGCCCGATGTATACAGCAGCAGGGCCGGTGCGTCAGACGGCAGTGAGACCGTTTCAAACAGGCCGGACAGCTTCGCGGTTAAGGAGTCGATCTGGTCGAGGTGAATGACGTGCTCCACCGCATTCGCGCGCTGCAGCGCTTCATCTACTTTGGCGCGTAACGGGATCTTCTTGCCGCGCCGGGTCAGAAATTCGGCGGTGAAGACGATTCGAGCACCAGAGTCCACAAGCCGCGACGCGATGGCGCTGGGACCAAAGCCCGCAAAGATCGGCACGACGATAGCGCCGATTTTCAGGCACGCATAAAGAACCGTGAGTAACTCCGGCTCCATGGGCACGCAGAGAGCCACACGATCCCCACGATCAATGCCAAGTGAGCGTAGATAGTGCGCCAGGCGGTTCGAATCGTAGACCAAGTCGAGAAACGTTATTTCGCGGCGGTCCCCTACCTCGTTCTGCCACACGCAGGCGATTTGACGGGAATGCAGCCATCGGTCCAGACAGTTATGGGCAATGTTTAACTGGCCGTCTATGTACCACTTCGCCCATTCGTTCCCCTTGGTGGTATCTAGCACCTTGGTATAGGGAGTGAACCACTCCACCTTCATTTCCTTTTCGATTTCCGCCCAGAAGGTTTCCAGCTGGTCAACGGAAAAGCGAAGGAATTCCTCGCGATCGGAGATACCCAACCGCTGCATGAATCGATAGACGTTGGTGCGTTCGATATCGGCCTGCTTAGGCCGCCAGACGATGCTCATTGGGACACAATGTTAACAGCAGACCGATCTTAAACTGACGTAGGTCTGTTGTTTCTCAGGAAAGCTTAGGCCGGGCCATGTTGAAGCGGTCGAGCGTTCGCACATAGGTTGGGCCGCCCATTCGGCCAATCGCCCGCAGGCGGTCGGGATCGATCTTAAAAACGTCGCTGGGGCTAGCCAGGACTGCTTCGTCAACATGGAACAGCACCACCTCACCGATGACAAGACTACCACCGCCTGGCTTGTCACTGACGGTTACGATTTGCCGAACGATACACTCCATTTGAAAATGCGACTCGGCCACCCGCGGTGGACGAACCCGTAACGACGGGATCGGCGTAAGGCCCGACACCTCAAACTCATTTACCTCAGGCGGGAAGTCTGCCGAGCAGGCGTTCATGTGCGCGGCGAACTCCTCAGAAACGATGTTGATGACAAACTCGCCCGTCTCGCGCGCATTGCGCAGGGTGTCCTTGCAGGGAAACTCGGGACCTCGGCCGGTGGGAGAAAAGCAGACGCAGGGTGGGTTCGAACTGCAGGCCGTAAAGTAACTGAACGGCGCCAGGTTGGGTGAGCCGGCGGCGCTCACCGTGGAGACAAAGGCGATGGGACGGGGCACGATGGCGCCGATCATGAGCTTGTAAATGTCGCTGTACTTCTGGCCCGCCGGGTCGATCAGGATCTCGCCGGCCCGGACGTGCTCGGAATCGGCAGGCGTTGCCCGGACGCTCACCGGTGGACCTGCTCGGCGACCACCGGCTTCTCTGCCGGCGCACGCCAACTCGCCCAGTACTCCGCCCATTCCACCAGCTTGCCGTTCGGCAACACGTGAATGGGATTCAGACCATCCAGCATCACCGCGTATTCGTCAGTCCGCGTCTTCTTAGCTTGATTGGCCAGCGCCTTGGGATGAGGTCCGTGGTGAATCCCGCGGGGGTGCAAGGTCGCCATGCCGGCCTTGATGTTGTCCTTACTGAAGAAATCGCCGTCGTGATAGAAGAGAAACTCGTCGTAGTCGGTGTTCCGATGGAAGAAGGGCACGCGCAAGGCGTCCGCATCTTCTTCGAGCGGCCTGGGCAAAAAACTGCAAACTACCGCTCCCCTGGTCACAAAGGTTGTGTGGGCGCTGGGCGGAAGGTGGGCGCGATGGCTCATCACCGGCCGGATGTCGCGCACGTTGATCTTCCACACAGTCAGGTCGCCTTTCCAGCCCACCACATCCAGGGGATTGAACGGATAGAAGACCTTGGAAAACTCGTTCTCACACTTAATCCGGACTTCCCACTCGCGCGAGTCGCTTTCTTCCAGGATCGGCGCAGGCTCGGGCGTTATGATGACACCCGGGTCGTATAGTGCGTGCTGGCCTAGCAGACCTTTCTCGGGCTGCTCGAATTCCGCCTGCGATTCGATGATCAGAAAGAAGTTGTCCGAAGTCCGTGGCACGACGCGATAGGTCACAGCACGGGGAATGTTGATGTAATCACCCTTTTCGAACTCAAGCGGGCCGAAGTCCGTTTCGATGACGCCTTCGCCCCTATGCACGAAGTACAACTCATCGCCGTCCGCATTTCGAAAATAAAACGGCATCGGCTGCGAGCGGCGGGACACGCTGAGCACGACGTCCTGGTTTCCCAGGAAGGCAGCCGGCGCACCGTCCGGATCCCGTTGGTCCGACGGTTCGAGCTGGTTCAGGTCGAAGCAGTGCGGCCGGAGATTGCCTTCGAAACGAGTCCAGCCGGTGGGGGCATGAGCGTGGTAGAGGTGGGCGGATTTCCCAAAAAAGCCGCGCCTCCCGTGCTCTTCTTCATAGGTCCCGGCCGGCAAGCCGACGTGGGCTTGTTGGGCAACCTGCCCTTTCTTAAGGGGATACATACCTTCAGCATAGTCCGGGTTGGCCGGCAGATTGACGCCATTGAACTCCCCTCGTTTGCCGCGCTATTCGGTCTTGGCAAATCCCGTAGTTTCTGAAATCATGGCAGCATGCACCGAGATTCGACGAAGCGGTTAATTCTGGCAGTCCTCGCCCTGTTCGCGGCTGCCTTCGCGCTACAGGCGAAAGATGATTCGAAACCACTGGTGGGCAAATGGAACATGGTGTCCATAACGCCCGATGGCGAAAGCTTGAAGTGGGTTTTGATCATCAAGGAAGTGGATGGCAAACTGACCGGCGCGCTCGCTACGGAAGACGGCGAAGCCAGCACCAAAGACTTTTCGTTCGCCGACGGCATGGTCAAGTTCCAAGCGCCCTATCAGGGTGAGTACTACGAGGTCGAACTGAAGTTTGCGGACGGGCAATTGAGCGGAACGTGGTCCAACGGAAGCGACTCAGGCAAGACCACTGGAACCAAGGCCGAAGGCTAAGAAGGGCGACGCGGCGACGCCGGATGAACTTTCACTCCGGCGATGTCGCATACAGACATGAGTCGCTCGTCAAGGGTCCAGAATAAGCAATCAGAGAGCAGAGACGACGCGAGAAGGTGCGCGTCGATCCATCCAACTCCTCGGCCCCAAAGCTTTCGACCTTCGATAAGAAGCAGGGCTTCCTCATTGGTAGCTGAAGCGGCTTCCTGCAACTCAGCTAGATGGCTTAAGAAGGCTCGACGGTTCCTAAGATTCCCGCAGGCCAGTTCTCCTATGACGGCGGGATGCATCAGCACGAGGCCTTTTTCCAGGAACTCAGTAAGGCGAGGCTCGCCAGAGCGAAGGTGTGAGACCCAGACGGACGTGTCGACCAGCACCATCAATCCGTACCGGATCTGCGCCTGGGAATCGGACGGAGATTGGGCTCACTACCGGCGAGAGCCGCAAGACGCCTTGCCGCTTCCCGCGCAATCAGAGCCTCCAGGCCAGCCCGCACCAATGCGGTCTTTTCCTTGATACCCGTTAGCCGCTTCGCCCGATCAATCAACTCGTCATCGATAATAAGAGTTGTCCTCATATGCATCAGTATGCATCATTCATGCATATGCGTCAAGTGCTCCGGCCATAAGTCTCTCTTCGCTTCACTCATACCGTAAACACACAATCGGGTCGAGGTTCGCGGCCCGGTTTGCGGGATAGTAGCCAAAGAAGACACCCACGCCCACGGACATTCCAACTCCCAGCGCCATCCACAACGTGGAGACGGTGGCCGGAACCGATGCAAACAGGGACCGCACAACGAAGGCAATAATGGCGCCCAGGATGATGCCGATGAAGCCGCCCACCATCGTGAGGGTGACAGCCTCCACCAGAAACTGAAGACGTATGTCTGATTTTCGGGCGCCAATCGCTTTCCGCACGCCGATCTCGCCGGTCCGTTCCGTGACGGAAATCAGCATGATGTTCATGACGCCGATACCACCTACCAGCAATCCGATGGAACTGATGATGCCGGTCAGCAGCACCAGAGCCCCGGTAAGTTGATTCCAGAGGTTGGTCAGAAAATCCGGTGAGATCATCTCGAAATCGTCTGGTTTCGAAGGAGGCACTTTACGCAGGCGGCGCATGGCCGCGGTGACTTCGTCTTTGGCTTTGTCGAGGGTCGACCAGCGCCCCACAGTGAAAGCGATGAACAGTTCCTTGGTTTTTGGATTCTGTTTGTGAAAGTTGCTGAAGGGGATGATCGCGAACTGATCTACGCCACCGCCGCCGAAAAGCCCCGGATCATGTACAAAAACGCCAATGACCTCGTAGATCAGTCCATTGATCCGCACCATCTTGCCCACCGGATCGACGTCGGGGAAGAGCGAGTCGGATAGGTTGTGACCGAGGACCACGACCGACGCGGAATGTTCCTCGTCATAGCGCGAGATGAACCGGCCGCGCTCCACGCTAAACAAAGGAATCGATTCCCCGTAACTGGGTTCGACGCCGCGGAGGAATATCCGTTCCACCCGCTTGCCGCCGTATGAGATGGAGTTGGTATCGCCCATGAAGAATGCCCGCGTCCCAAAGATGGAAGCAGCCGCCAGCGACGGGCAGGTTTCCATCAGAAAAGCGGCATCACCGGGTTGAATGTACTTCCGCACACGGATCTTATCCGGCAGCCTATCGGGCGGTGTACCAAACGGAATGCGTGAAACATAATACGTGCGCGAGCCGAATGACTCAACCTTTGCGGCGATGTACTGATTGAGGCCGGTAATAATGGCCGCGACGGAGATCACCGAGGTCACGCCGATCACGATCCCCAGAATGGTCAGCGCGGACCGGCCCTTGTTGGCACGCAGTGTGTCCCATGCGACCGAAAAATTCTCGAGAATTTCGCTCCTGGTCATGAGTTTCTGTTTCCGTATCTAGTCACTGCGCAAGGCCACCACGGGATCCAGCTTCGCCGCGCGCGTTGCCGGATAGATGCCGAAGAATAGGCCAATCACCGAACTCAGAACGACACCCAGCACCGCCACCCAGGTTTGCACCGCCGCCGGAAAAGAAGTGAACGTATTCAGCAGTGTTGCGATTCCGAATCCGGCCGCGATCCCGATGACGCCGCCGATCACGCACTGCATGACGCTCTCCGCCAGAAACTGCCGCATGATGTCGGCCTTGGTGGCGCCCAATGCACGGCGCACGCCAATCTCCTTGGTCCGTTCTGTGACGCTGACCAGCATCACGTTCATAATGACGATGCCGCCGACGACGGCCGAGACGCCGCTCACCATCAAGAACACCGAGAAAAACGCGCTGCTAATACTCTTCCAAAGGCTGATATAGCTATCCTTTGTTCCAATAAAGAAATCTTCTTCCTTGCCGGGGAGAATATGACGGCGGGCGGACAGAACCTGGCGGGCCTCGTCCTGTGCCAGTTCGAACGCCTCGTTGCCCGCGCTGGCCTTCACGTTGATCGTCAGACTATTGCGCATCCCTTCGATGTGCAGGTAGGTGGTGATGGGAATCACGACGAAATTGTCCTGATCCTGCCCGAGCACGGAGCCTAACTTCTCAAACGTCCCGATAATCTGAAACTCTTCGTTGTCAACCCGGATGGATTTTCCAAGTGGTGAGACTCCGCCGAAAACGTTCTGCACAATCGTGTCGCCCACTAGACAGACGTGGGTAGCCCGGGTGTCCTCCGACTCAGTGAAGTAGCGGCCGGTCAGCACGCTTCGCGTGTCGATGTTGACCATGTTCGGAGTCTGCCCGTTCAGGGTTACGGCCTCCACTTCTTTGTTCTCGGCCCGCGCGTGCACTTGGGTACTCACGGAAGCGCCAACCAATTCACAGTGGGGACAACGTTCGATGACAGCACGCATGTCCTCGATGGTGACGTCCTTGTACCGCAGAGCCTTGATCACGATGTCGAAATTGGTGGCGGCAAACGGTGTTTTCGCCAGTTGGAAGACGTTTGTTCCGAGGTTCGCGATTTTATTCTCGACATAGGAATTGGCGCCCTGCACGATTGTCATGACCGTGATCAACGTGGCGACTCCCATGGTCAGGCCTAGGATGGTCAGCACGGCGCGCAGCCTGTGCGCTCTTAGCGCCGCGAGACTCTCGCTGAGATTATCGGCAATCAGGAGCATCTTGTTTTTCGCATCGTCCCGTGCAACGCAGCAATTGGGCAACAGCCTAAAGGCTGTGCCACGTGTTATCACCAACCTGGCATGCTCTCCGTCGCGGAGCAAGGCTTCAGCCCGTAAGGTCTTTTCCAGGAGCCTATCAGAAGACGCTAACTAATCCGGACGCGCTTCCATTTCTTGCCAGCCCGAATGACGAGGAGACCGGCCGTGTCAGGCAAAAAACGATCTTTCGAGATCACGCCGTTGATTTCCACCGCGTTGGCCTCAATCTTGCGGACCGCATCGCTGACGCTGTCGGCTAATCCAATCTTCGCAATCAATTTGTCGACGCGTATGCCTTTTTCAGTCCGCGCCTCAGACGGCAGATCTACCGCTTCCGTGTCAGCGGGTTCCAGACCTTGACGAACCTCGCGATTGAAAGCCTCCGCGGCGGCAACCGCCTCCGCCTCCGAGTGGAAATCGGCAACAATACGCCGCCCCAGCGCCATCTTCACTTCCATGGGGTCGCGCTCGCCGGATTGAACGGACGCACGCAGCGCCACAATCTCATCCAGTTGCATGTCAGTCAACAACTCGTAATAGCGGTACATCAGGGCGTCGCTAAGCCGCATCACTTTGCTGAACATGACCTTGGGAGGCTCGGTAATGCCGATGTAATTACCCTTCGACTTCGACATCTTTTCGACGCCGTCGAGGCCTTCCAGAATCGGCACGGTCGCAACAATTTGCGCAGGTTGGCCATAGTCACGCTGCAATTCGCGGCCTACTAATAAGTTAAATTTCTGGTCGGTGCCTCCCATCTCGACGTCGCACTTCAGCGCCACCGAGTCGTACCCCTGCGCGAGCGGGTAGAGCAACTCGTGCATCGAAATCGGGATGCCTTCTTTCAGGCGGTTGGAAAACTCGTCGCGTTCCAACACTCGCGCCAGCGTGTACTTGGAACACAGCTTCACGATGTCCTGATACTGCAATGGCTCGAGCCACTCGCTGTTGAACCGGACTTCCGTCTTCGCCGGATCGAGAATCTTGAATACCTGCGCTTTATAGGTCTCAGCGTTCTGGTTGATCTCGTCGCGCGTCATGGGCGGACGGGTAATGTTGCGGCCGGTAGGGTCGCCGATCAGGCCGGTCATGTCGCCGATCAGAAAGATAACCTGATGCCCGAGGTCCTGGAAGTGCTTCAGTTTGCGGATCAGGACAGTGTGCCCTAGATGCAGGTCGGGGGCGGTGGGGTCGAAGCCCGCTTTTACGCGGATCGGCCGGCCGTCTTTGAACGATGCGTTCAGGCGCTCGCGCAGGTCTTCTTCGCGAATGAGCTCGGCCAGCCCCTTCTTCAGGTAGGTAAGTTGTTGCTCAACGGGGGGAAAGCTCACGACTCCCATTGTAGAGAATGGGTTGATCGGCCCACGTGGAGCAAGCGAAACGAGCTGAGGAGGGCGGCTTAAAAAAGCCGCCGCAGGTTACTGTCCCGGAAATCCCGGCGACTCCCATCACTCCTGCTCATTACCGGTCACTGCTGTAGCGTGCGAATGTAAGCGACTAACGCCTTTGCCTGGTCGGCGGTAATTCCCTTCGAGCTGAAGGTATGCGACGCCTTCTTCGCCACGCCGCCATTTAGAATGGCGTTGGTTAATGTTTCGTCGGAGGCTTTCTTAGCTTGATCCGACAACAGGTCCGTGCCCTTCATCGAGGGCTTTCCGGCGCCCGCGGGACCATGACAAGCCACGCACTTCGATTTGTAGATCGAAGCGCCATCCTGCGCAGATGCAACTGAGACTGCGGCAAATAGAATCAAGAGAAAACAGGTGCACTTTTTCATACATCGATTCCTTTCCTACTTTGTAAGGCCCAAGCAAACAGCAAAGCTGCACCTATTCCATGGCGCACCGCTCTAGCCCACTAAACTATATCGAAGCGTTCACTGCGGACGTGTTGCGGAGGAGAAGCGGGGGGAATGGAACAGGTTGGGATTGGGCGGCGTTCAATCCGTCCGCAGCAACCCGCTGGTATTGCGCTTGGGAACGGCGCCCACTGGAATCGTCTTCACCAGTTTCATCGTAAGGATGTCGACGACGGCTACCTCATCCTCACCCGCGATGGCAACATAAAGGTTCTTGCCGTCAGGAGGGATGGTGAGCCACTCCGGGTGGCTGCCGACCGGCACCACCTTCAATAGCCTGAAATCCGGCAACGAGTAAGCGGCCACGTAGCCATAGTATTTGCTGGTGGCCCACAGCGTTTTCCCGTCCGGCGTGATCGCCAGTCCGTGGGCAGGCGCTCCCTGGATGCCTTGGGTCTCCCTTTTCTGCCCCTCGGGGTCGGGGAGCGTAACGCGCCGGATTTCTTTTCGGGCCGCAAAATCGACCACGGCGAATCCGTGAAAATCTGAGAGCTGAACCACGATCTCCTTGGTCGAGCCGTCCTCATTTTGCGTGAACGACATCGGCCGGATTCCGGCGCTTAGTGTGAGCGTCCACGCCACCTGATTGCTTCTTGTGTCGATCACGTTGATCGTGTGCGACGGAATCGACCCGGCTACCACATACTTGCCGTCCGGGGTCAGATAGACGTTGTGGATAGCACCCTTCACCGGTATGCTCTTCACATTGGTGAGCGACGCGGTATCAATGACATCCACAGCGCCTGGCCCCTGCGCGATTCCCACATAGACGAACGAGCCGTTCTTCGCGACATCGACATTGTTGGGTCGGCCGCTCAACGGAATTCGCTTGGTCACCTTGAGTGTCTTGGCATCGACGACGTCCAGCGTGCTTAACGATTCATCGGTGACGTAAATCCGCCTCCCATCCGGCGCAATCGCCACACCATGCGGAACCTCAATATCCTCGATGGTCGCTACCACCTGGTTCGTCGCGGGGTCGATCACATGAATGTTGTCACCAGCAGCGTTAGTTTGGAGAACACGAGCCCCGTCCGCGTGCAGTAACATCACTGCCCCGAAAACACCGAGCAGCAGACGGATCATTGGGAGGCCTCCATGGTTCGGCCATTTACCCAGTCAGCCAACGTCCGCCATTCCGGATCGTCCTGCGACTTCCAGTGCTTGCCGCCGGCGTGAAAGTGGTCACCGCCAGCCTCCGCAGACAAGGGGTGCAAGAGCAGAGGGCTTTTCAGTGGATTTCCGGGCACGACGAATTGCCGCCACACCGCGTAGTTCATTTTGGACTGCTCCTCGTTCCACGTGACCGCGCCCGGAGCGAGCGGTTGCAGCGGCGGGCTACCGTGACTGTGGCATGTAACGCAGCGGGCGTGACCCGGGCGTTTGTTGATGAAAATCGGCTGCACGCGCACCTTGAAAAAGTTATAGTCCAGAGGCGGCCCGTCCGCACGCGAGGTCGCCCAGAACGCAGCCAATCCCGCCAATACCAGCACTCGCAGTACCGTCACTCTCACCTCGCGGTACAGAACGTATCACACTTAGAACGGCATGCTTAGCAGGGGAAAGGCTTCGAGTCCCTTAAGCACCGAAGCGGGTTGGGCGTTAGACGCAGACACGACGGACGAGCGTGGCAACATAGAAATATCATGCCGAAGGTCACCGTAACAATTGAACCCTCCACTTGCATCCTGGCCGCAAATTGCGTTGGCGTGGAGCCGAAGCTTTTTCAGATCGGCCTGGAGCCGTATGTCGAGCTGATTGATGCCAACGGCATCCTTCGAGGAACGGAATACACGTTCGATGCGACTGATGCGGAGGCAGAGATGATCGAAGAAGCCGTGGACTCCTGTCCCACCCGCGCCATCACCATGAAGCGCAGAGAGGCGACACCGCACACCGGGGTTTCGGATTTCACAGGTGAAGTTTCCAGGATTAATCGATTTGGTAGGTTCGGGAAGCTCGGCGAGCCGAAATAATCTGCCGACGCGCTGAGCCTTCGGTCTGCGCAATTAGCGGCGGTATACGCGTCTGATGCCGCTGGCGCGGCGCACGAGAGCGCTCTCACCCGCCAGTGAGGTTATAGACTCAGACCAATCATGCACTCGCCCCTAGTTTTAAGGCGCCCGCCCCGACATTGCCTCTCTTGTTATTAAGCACTGGGGATCAAATGAAGGCGGGGTCACTCGACATGCTGAGCAGCATACTGTTGGCGGGAACGCTTGGTTTCACGGTTCTCCAGGGCCAGATGCTGCCGCCCGAGCAGAAGCAGAGAGTTGACGAGGCCATTCCCGCCAAGGCGGCGGCCAGACCGAAGAAGCCTCGCCGCCTGCTGGTGAGCAACCTGGAGATGCACGACGGCCATCCATGGCACGGCAGCTCCTACGATTTCATCCCGGTCGCCAACTACGCGATTGGAGAGATGGGCAAACGGACCGGCGCGTTCGAGGCGGTCTTCAGCAACGACGTCGAGATGTTCCGCCCGAAGCGGATCAAGCAATTCGACGCGATCTGCTTCCTGAATACGAATGGCGTGCTATTTGAAGACCCGGAGTTGAAGAAGTCGCTGCTCGCCTTCATCGCCGGAGGCAAGGGGTTCGTGGGGATTCACGATGCCATCGCGACCTTCGTGCAGTATCCCAAGTACGACCAGTGGCCGCCGTTCGGCCAGATGCTGGGAGGGACCGAGAACGGCGGACATCCTTGGGACGGGGAGATGATGACGGTGAAGATCGATGACCCCAACAGCCCGCTGACAGCTGCATTTCACGGCGAGGAGTTCCAGATTGCCGACCAGGCGTTTCAGCTGCAGGAGCCGACCTTGCGCGACCATCTGCATGTGCTCCTCAGCATCGATGTAGAAAAGACCGGGCTTTCGCCCAAACATAGGATTTTGCCGGTGCGCGCGGCGGATGAGGACTTCCCCGTGACGTGGATCCGGGCGTACGGGAAAGGCCGCGTTTTCTACAGCTCGCTCGGGCATGGCTCGCCCGTGTTCTGGAACGCGCTTCTGCTTGAGCACTTCCTGGCCGGTATCCAATATGCGCTCGGCGATCTGAAAGCGGATAGCACTCCCAGCGCGAGATTGGCCGCGGTGAACAAGTGAACAGCCCGCCACGATTGCGGACGATAATGCCGTTTCTCAGTCTCTATCCTCGTAACTGGCCGGTTGGCGAGAGCGCGTATTGCGATTTGCCAGGGAAAACGTACCCTTCACATCGTTAGTATGAGACTGGCGAAATCTCTTCGCTTACGCCGCTTTCACCGAAGTCCGTACTCAGGGAACGAGGGACGCAAATGAAGCTGTCAGCGCTGGTGCCAATGGTCATGCTTGTATGGGCCGACGTTTACGCTGCCGACCTTCAAGTCCGCATAATCGACGCCACAACGGCCCGGCCCAAACAAGGGGTTCACCTGAAGGTGTACACAAATAGCGACCCGGCAGTTCATACGAAATACCCTCGACGATCATTCGATGTCCAGACCGACCAGACGGGAACCGCATCGTTCGGAATCAACTCGCTGACGGAACTACGGGTCACGGTGTTCATCCAGGACGGCGGGTGCTCTCCACCACTGCACTATGACGTCTCAGCGCTGCTGAGAGACGGCGTAGTCGGAAAGAATCAGTGCGCTCACACAAACGAAAGAATCAGGGACATCCGCGCTAGTCCTGGCGAGATCATCATGTTCTGGGAGAGAGGAATGAGCTTCTGGGAGGCCCTGACCCCTCCCGACCTGTGGCCGTAGGCCGAAAGTAGACGGAACGCTTGCAGCAGGATTCGCGGTATACGATGATTACCGGTCACAACGCCGTATATCGGTCCTAATCCGCGGCGAAATGACCAAACCACTTTGATACAGCACCTTGCAGCTCCGTGGATAGGCTGCCGCTTTCCGCGGTTTCGGTAGCGAAGTTGCGGAGCAGCTTCGGATTCCTAAACGCTTGCCGACAAGGGCGGATCTATCGGCGATTTCAAGCCCAGCGACGAATCAAGCGAGACCCGAAAAACCGGCGGGGTGTAGATTTCCCACAGCTTGGCGCTTCAGCATAGGATGTACAGTAACTTAAGAGGCTCTACTTGAATGTCTAAACAAGAGCGAACTCGTTCCCAGGTCCCACAGGGTACGCTCGACTTGATCGTACTGCGAACACTTGCGACGATGGGCCCCCAGCATGCCTATGGACTCGCGCTGCGATTGCAGCAGGTCTCGGATGACTTGCTGAATTTGAACCAAGGCACGCTCTATCCGGCTCTGCTGCGGCTCGAACAGCAAGGACTCATCGCAGGCGCCTGGCATACGACCGAGAACAACCGTGAAGCGAAATATTATTCGCTCACGCGCGCTGGTGAGAGAGGCTTGATGGCCGAAACCGACCGCTGGAATCGCCTCGCCGGATTGATGGAGAAGTTGCTGAGGAGGCCAGCCTAAGAATGAGACGACTGCGGCGGATCTGGACGAGGCTCGTATCGCTCGCGCGACGCGAGAGCTCGGAGCAATCCTTGGTCAAGGAGATGTCCGCGCACTTGGCAATGCTCGAAGAAGACTTCCAGCGGGAGGGCCTCAGTGCGGAAGATGCGAAATGGGCGGCGCGCCTGGCGTTTGGAGGACTTGAGCAGGCCAAAGAGCAATATCGCGATCAGCGCGGATTCGTCTGGCTCGAACAAGTCTTACAGGACTTAAGGCACGCCACGAGGAGTCTTTACAGGAGCCCGGGATTTTCTTTCATAGCCTTACTTTCACTTGCGTTCGGTATCGGGGTAAACACCGCGATTTTTACGCTCCTGAATGGCATTTTGTTAAAACAGTTACCGATTCCGGATGCGAATCGCGTGGTCCAGTTGGAAGCGCGCGACAAGGCCTGGATGAGCGCTGCGTTCAGCTATGCCCAGTTTGTCGAGTTACGGCGGCAAACGGGAATCTTTCCTGAAATTGTGGGCTTTTCCTCTCATCGCGCGGTGCTGGATCTGGGCGACGATCCGCAGCAGGTTGATCTGGAACTTGTTACGGGTGACTACTTCTCATTCTTTCATGCGGAGCCAGCGCTCGGACGACTGCTCACCGAAACTGACGATCGTGCCGAGGGCGCATCTGCGGTTTGCATTTTAAGTTATCAGACATGGAGAAGCCGGTTCAGTTCAGATCCGCGCATTTTAGGACGCATTGTTCGTCTCGATGGCTCTCCATTTCAGGTTGTGGGAGTCGTCGGGCCAGATTTTGTTGGCGGGGAATTGCAAACTCGCTACGACCTGTGGGTGCCGACAGCCATGGCACAGCCTCTGACCTGGAATGCTCGCAGCAACCCACACGTGATCTGGCTTAGCGCGCTCGGCAAACTGCGTTCAGGTCTGTCTGTTGACGAAGCACGCGAGCGGCTGAAAGTCGCCAGTAAAGGAATCAACGATGTGCTCCCAAAGGATCGGGCCAACGCGGACGTGATGTTCGACTTCGTTGACGCAAGTAAAGGGTACGATAACGTCCGCACGGAATTGCGATCGCCTCTTCTAATTCTCATGGCCGCGGTTGGCTTGGTCTTGCTAATTGCTTGCGCCAACCTTACTAATCTCCTGCTCGCTCGTGCCAACGAGCGTTCGCAAGAATTTTCGGTAAAGCTTTCACTCGGAATTTCGCGCCTGCGGCTGATGAGGCAGCTGATCATTGAGAGTTTGCTCCTCAATCTTGTGGGCGGCATTTTGGCAATCGCTGCGGCGCGCGCGCTTCTGGCAGTATTGCTCGCGCTTTTCAATGCTGGGGAGAACTGGCAGGTGATGTCTGTATCGATGGACCCGATAGTACTCGCCTTCACTTTTGCCGTCTGCGCCTTCATAACCCTTGTCGTCGGCGCTTATCCTTCCTGGACTGCTATTCGAACCGACATAACGCCTGCCTTGAAAGGTGCTGGTGCAACGCGTACGCAAAAGAAATTCATTCGACGAGCCATGATCGTTGTGCAGATCACCATGGCCGTGGTGCTCATTTTCGCGGCCAGCGCTTTCGCGCATAGTCTGCGCAAGCTGAAGACGGTGGACCTTGGTTTTGATATTGAGCACGTTGCGGTAATCAACATCGATTTCAGGGGCAAGGAACCGGTAACGGGATCGGCCGTGCTCCATGATGTTCTAAGCCGTATTCGGCAGGTACCCGGCGTTGAATCTTCGGATTTGACAAACCCAAGCATGCTGTCTGGAGCCTCAATGACCTCCGAGGTTGAATCGCGGAATAGTTCGCAAACGGAAGCACATAAAGCCGAGAACACGCACTTTGTTTTTGCAAGCCCCGGACACTTCGCGACGCTGCGGATGCCGCTGCTGCGTGGCCGCGATTTTTCAGATAGTGACCGCAAGGGCACGCAACCGGTGGCGATCGTCAACGAACGACTGGCTCAGATACTTTGGCCGGGTCAAAACCCCGTCGGCCAACAGATAGTTGGCGGCTGGAATCGGGAGAACCCTGTCGTCGTTGCAGTAGTCGGAAACAGCAAATATACAGATGTTCGCGAACAAGCCAAGCCGATCGTCTATGAACCACTAGACCAAATGGCTGTGATGGGCGTGAGCCTGGAGGTTCGCAGCCGTATGCCGCTCGCGCAAGTCGAACATCAGGTTCGCCAGTTCGTCGCGACCGCGAGTGATTTCCAGGTCGCCAACGTCTCGACGATGGAACTCTTGCGTGATCACGGCATTGCGCAGGATCGATTGCTGACGTTTCTTTCTGTGCTTTTCGGCCTATTGGGAACAACTCTGGCGTTGGTGGGCATTTATGGCCTCATCTCCTATTCCGTCGGACGGAGAACTCGCGAGATCGGAATTCGCATAAGCCTTGGCGCGCAACGCTACCAAATCCTGCAGATGTTCCTGCATGAGGTGATGGTGCTGGTTGCCTTTGGCGGGACTCTCGGATTGCCGCTTGCTCTTGTTGTCTTGAATCTGCTGAAGACTTTCCTATACAATATTCCGGCTACCGATCCAGCCTCAATCGCGATCACCCTTTTGGTTATTGCACTCGGTAGTATCCTTGCTGCGTTCTTGCCCGCACGCCGCGCGACCAACGTACATCCGACGGAAGCTCTTCGGTGTGAATAAGTGCCTAACCATCGGCTGTTTTATTGAGGACCCGACCAGTTGGGTTTGCCCACCTAAGACGTCGCAACTCCACTCCTTGCTCTCCGTGAAGACTGATTTCGCTTAGGAGAATTAACCACAAAACGGTGCAGTGTTTACTGATCGTGTTCGGATCGTAGGCTTAACGGGAAACCCGGGTTAAAACTCGGATCGGGACTGAAAAGTCCCGTTATCGTCGGTGAAATGCAATCCCGATCAGCGGCAGCTTAACGGGCTTTGTCATTCCATAGAAGACAACCACGCTCTGGCCTGCGCCGAGGGTCGGAAGTGCCTCATCCACTTGGCCTAGAGCGTCCGGATCGTATTGCCAGTTATTCGTTGCCCACACGTCACCGGCAGGTCCAATCTGCGCATCGACCTGCATCTGTAATCCACTACCGGCGAACTCCTGTTGACATCCGACCCAAGATGGCGGATACTCATGTCGGATGCCTTCCCAAGCGGATAAGAACGATCGATCAGCCCTGCTCCAGGGCACGCTGGATTTATTGATCCTGCAGACGCTCATTTTAGGTTCGCAGCACGGACAAGGGATCGCGCGGTCGATCCAGCAGCGGTCGGAGGAAATCTTCCTGGTGGATCACGGATCGCTCTACCTCGCTCTGCAACGCCTGGAAGAGAAGGGATGGGTAACCGCGAAATGGGGCGTCTCAGAGAATAAACGAAAGGCGCGATTCTATAACTTGACCGCGAAAGGCCGCGCTCAACTTACAGAGAAGGCAGATCAATGGCACCGGGTCGCCCGGGCCATCTCGCTGATTCTTGGACCCGGAAAGGCGGAAGCCTGAGTGCTCTTCCGGCGCAAGAAACGGTCGCTGGATGATTTGGCCGAGGAGATCCAATCGCATCTGGCTCTTGAAGCGGATCAGGTCCGTGATGAGCATGGCGCTGGAACCGATGCCCAGAAGCTGGCGCGGCGGGCTTTCGGAAATGTCACTTCTGTTCAAGAGGCGTTCTATGAGCGGGGCCGTTGGCTGCTTTGGGACCACTTGCTGCGCGATCTTCGGCAGGCCGTACGCCTGATGCGGCGCAGGCCGGGTTTTAGCGCTGTGGTTGTCCTGACGCTGGCCTTGGGCATCGGCGCGAACACCGCCATTTTCAGCCTGATCAACGCGGTGCTACTGCGCCCTCTGCCGTATCGCGAGCCCGGCCGCCTGGCGATGCTGTGGACCGATGGCACAGAGCACAACGAACACCAAGGGCGCGTGTCTCTCTTGAGCTTTGCGGACTGGAAGAAGCAGAGTCATTCTTTCCAGGACATGACCGTCTTTTGCGGGCAGACGTTTTTGCTGGGTACCGATGGGCCGCCGGAGCGGCTTCGTTCCGCCCGGGTACCGGCGAACTTTCTCCCCTTGGTCGGCGTGGAGCCGCTTCTCGGCCGCGTGTTCTCGGAGGAAGAAGTGACACGGCGCGAGCGCGTGGTTCTACTCAGTTACGGGCTGTGGCACCGACGATTCGGAGCCGCGGCACAGGTGATCGGATCGGATCTGGTCATGGATGGCCGGAAGTCGCGGATCATCGGCGTCATGCCGGCGCACTTCAACTTTCCATTTCCCGACACGCAAGTGTGGGAGCCGATCACTGCACATCCGTATTGGGTAGAGCGAGACATAACGAGCCCGCGCAGCGATGAAGTTTGGTATGTGCTGGGGCGCCTCAAGTCCGACGCGACTTGGGAGCGAGCGCAAGCGGAGATGAATCTGATGGCACGCCGCCTTCAGACTGAGTACCCGGGGGGTTCCCACAATATTCGCGTTGTACCCCTGCATGCCCAGACCACGGGGAAAGTGCAGCTCCCACTTCTGGTGTTGTTCGGCTCTGTCTTTCTAATGCTGTTGATCGCATGCACGAACGTGGCTAATCTACTCCTGGCTCAAGGCACAACGCGCGAGCGCGAATTCGCTGTGCGCCGCGCGCTAGGCGCGGGCCGCTGGCGCGTGGCTGGACAACTGCTTGCCGAAAGCCTGGTGTTGGCTGGCGCCGGCGGACTGCTGGGTCTGCTGCTGGCCGGCGTAGCACTGAAAGCTCTGATCGCGTTTGGACCGCAAGGCATTCCGCGTTTGGCTGAAGCGCACGTCGACACGCAGGTGCTGGTGTTCACGTTGTCGATCTCGCTATTCGCAGCCATCGTTTCCGGGCTCTGGCCCGCGTTGCAGAGCGGCACTGCGTTGGCCGGCGGCAGGCAATGGACCACTCCCGCCAACCGGAGCGCTCGTGACCTGCTCGTCGTGAGTGAGTTCGCGCTCGCCTTGGTGCTCTTAACGGGAGCAGGGCTTCTGATCCATAGCTATCTGCGTTTGCGGACGCTTGATCCAGGCTTTCGCCCCGAGAACCTTTTGAGCATGAGGATCGATCTCCACGTCGGAAAGAACGCCGCTCAGCGGGTGGCCTATTTCCGCGAGGCGATCGAGCGCGTCCAGGGGCTTCCGGGAATTCAGTCCGCGGCGGCAATTGGCCGGTTCCTGAATTCGTACGGCGCCGAATCCATTGCCATTGAGGGCCGCCCGGTCAGCGCTTTGAAGGCCAACTTCCAAGCCGCGGACGACATGATCGCCGGACCCTATTTTGAGACCGCGGGCATTCCGCTCCTAAGGGGCCGCATGTTCTCGAGCCGGGACACGGGCGATTCCACTCCGGTTGCCATCATCAACGAGACCATGGCGAGGAGTTACTGGCCCAACGAGGATCCGATCGGCAAGCGATTCAAGTTCACGGAGCAGGAATCCAGCCCATGGATCACCGTCGTAGGTATTGCCGGAGACATGCATAGCCATGGACTCGAGAGGCAGGTGGTGCCGCAGGTGTTCCAGCCGCACAGCCAATCTCCCGATAACGAAATGGATCTACTTGTTCGCACCGCGTCCGATCCGTTAACGATGGCGTCAGCTGTACGCGGCGAGATTCAATCCATGGATAAGACCGTGGCGAAGTTCGGCGTGACGACGGTAGAGCAGCAACTTGGTGAAGAGACGGCTGGGCGGCGCTTCAATACATCTCTGCTGGCGCTGTTCTCGTCCATCGCGCTATTTCTATCCGCCATTGGCATCTACGGACTGATGCACTACTCCGTAGTCCAGCGCCAGCACGAGATCGGCGTACGCATGGCGTTAGGAGCCCCGTACGGCGAAGTGCTGGCGATGGTTCTGCGCCAGGGCCTGATGCTGGCGGGCATCGGCGTAAGCATTGGCACACTCGCCGCGTTAGGTCTTACACGAATGCTTGCCGGCTTGCTTTATGGAATTACGCCTACGGACCCGGTCACCTTTGCGGTCGCGCCGGCCGTCCTGCTCGGCGTAGCGGCATTGGCCTGCTGGCTGCCAGCACGGCGCGCGGCGCGCATCGACCCGGTGCTGGCATTGCGTCAAGAGTAATTATGTGCGGTGCCGCCCCGTGCCCGCTACTCGCCGTCGTTGTCGGGATTCCTGAAGGCTTCGGTGGAGAGTCTATCTGCTCCGGGCTTCCCGCTCCAGCGACCGCCGATCCCAACCGGCCAGATTCGCCGCATTCTCGTATGAAGTCTGCAGGAACTGGAGGAGGGCCTCGTCGGGGGATGACTCGGCGCGGAGGTCGTCGTATTTCAGGATGAATTCGCCCAGCGCCGTGTTGTAACTTGCCGCCGCCGGCTGTATCGTTGCCTTGTCGAGACCGACGGGAGCAGGTGCGGCATAACAATAGAACGCTGCGTCGCCGAAGCCGCCGTTCCCAGGCCAGAACCCGGCGCTGATCACCTCATGCGAGTAGGCCTCGCGCATTATAGAATCCGCTCCTTCTCTTGGAGGAGCAGGACGGCCGGAGAACCTGGTCACAGCCAAATCGAAGCTTCCCCAAAAGAAGTGAACCGGACTCATCTTGCCGATGAAGCGACTCGAGAATTGCTGGAAGGTCTGATTGCTGCGAACGAGAACGCGCCAGAAACGGTTCGCCGATTCGCGGTCATAGTCGACGTGTTGGGTGTCTTCCGCGAAGGGGATGGGGGCCTGGAGTTCAACAGGCACGGGATGAATTCTCACTGTGACGCCGAGAGCCGCGAGACTTCGCTGGTAGTCGCTGTAGAACTCGGCCAGACTGCGGACGCAACGGCGTCGAGAGAGCGGCGCCGCTGCTGAGGCGGAAACGCAGGTCGTGGCTCACGAAGTCAAACTCAATTTCCAGCAGTTCCTTGCCATAGGGCATTGCCGACGTGCTCAGGCCACGCGCGCTGACGTAGAGCGGGACGTTCCACCAGTGTGCTTGAAGGGGGCTGAGCGCAAGCCGCGTCTTGCCCACGATCTGCGTCCACATATGCAACGTTTCCGCAGTCTTGTTCCAATCCGCCCACTTCAGTTCGGGCCACAGATTCACGTCTCGATCGATCGGTTTCATTGACGCTCCTGTGCTGCATCGGCAGCCTTGCTGATATCCGCTAGAGTATCCGCGGTAAGTGCCGCGGCGGACCCTCTATAAGTCAGCGCTTATTCCTCTCCCTCCCGACAGACCACTCAAGCGAACGTTATCCCGTTCTCGCGGCCGATGCGGAGAATGTACTGCTTCCCTTCCTCATATTCTTCGGCGGTCTTCAGGTGTTCCAGCATCAGCGGCGCATCGAATGATAATTGCGCCAGACCTTGAAGGTAGGCGTGGTAGTCGACTTGGCCGCGGCCTGGAATCACCTCCAGGAAATGGATGTTCATTTCAGGAATCCATTGAAGATCCTTCGCGTGGCAGGATACAATTTGCTGCCCCAACTTCTGAAAGCACTCCTTCGTATACACGCTGTTCTGGTAGAAGCGTTGCGGGCAGTTGATGCCGTTGCAGATATCCAGATGGACTCCGAAGGCCGGCCGGTCAACGGCCTTGATCAGCTGCACATAGGAATCCGGGCCGTCGGGAAGGTTCCACCCCATCATCTCGACGGTGAACTTGGTCCGCTTGGGTTTTACGCTGTCGATGATGTGTCGACAGTTCTCGACCGTGGCCTCAAAGAACTCCTTCGATACGTTCTTGGGGTCCGGTCCATACCAGACAGTCGGGTTGTAGGAACCGGCAATATCGACACAACAGCGCGCTCCAACGGCTTCGGCCAAGGCGCAGCGCTCCACCACGTAGGCCAGGTTTTCGCGCCGTTTGGTGGCAACCGGGTCGAGCATGTTCTTCCAGGCGCCCACTTCGGCAATCAGCACATTCGCTTCGGCAAAGGCTTTCTCGATGGCGCGAATGCGATCGGTATCGCTCAGCTTGACTTCGGGGCAGTACGCCGCGCTGTAGCCGAGGCGGCGGTGTTCCTGTGCGACTTCGACAGGATCAATGGATTTGGTAAAGACCGGGCCACCCAGCCGGATCGGCCGGCCGGCGGCGTTGACATTTGTCACGGCCGCCAGCGTCGTTGCCGCGATGAAGGCGCGGCGCGTGGGATGTTTCATTCATGTTCCTCGCGCTGCCCGGTATTGGGTGCGCCGGTAGCGATTATACGCCCCGAGCTGGCGTGGCCGGCAAACAGGCCGGACCTAGGTCCGCTTGCTTTGCTCCGCGGCGGAGAGCGACGCGCGCGGTTCC
>JBAUOG010001084.1:0-2865 GCA_049579625.1 Bryobacteraceae bacterium | reverse complement strand
GTGCCAGCCACAGTTCAACCATATCGCATTGCTTCGCTATTGTGAAGCGTTTATTTATGCACATCCCCTAACGGCGATGAGTCCACTTCAATATCAGAAACAGATCCGGCTCCAGGAAGCCCGAGCGCGCATGTCGATCCATGGCCTGGATGCCGGGAGCGCTGCTTTGGAGGTCGGCTACGAAAGTGCGCGCCAATTCATGCGAGAGTATAAGCGCCTTTTTGGCCCAAACGCCGATCCGGGATACTCGCACTCTCCGTGCGACTGATACCGCGCAACTGGGGTCTCTTGGCGCCCAGTAATGCTGCGCCATCCGCCTGTACGCGCAAGGCACTCGTCATGCACGTCGCAGTCAATCGCAGCTCGATGCAATGCGGTTGACTTGTGCTCACGGAGTTTCATCGCACCTACGAGCACGACGAATGTGGAGAATGGTGTCGAACCATCTGATCCCGACGGTAGTGGTGCTAGCTGGCGAATACAGCCCTTCCATCCAGCAATTGGGCTGGAATGCCAGCATTGAGTGGGACTACACGGCTCGGGGCGGATGGTCCGACACTCGGACAGCGGGCGCCGCTCTGCCACCTTCGCAGGTTAGTCGTTTCGCCGGATTAGGAACGATAGACGGCGTTATCGTCTCTAACTGTTCAAGGCAGTCTCTGAATTCCCAACCAGCCGTGCATTCTTCAGAGGATGACGCACAGAGGCTCCGATGGGACGCCTGCCCTAACTCAGCGCTCCTGTGGGTAGGTCCCCGGTTTGCAGGCTTTGACTCGGTGTCATTCTAATTTGTTGCCCAGTAACCCGTCTTCGCGTTAACGAGCAGTTTCCGGTTCTTTACCTCTACGGTTATCTTTCGGAAAGCGCCGTCCGCGGTTGTGTTGGTTGGCCTGTAAGCCAGCAGGTAATATTCGCGGGAATCAGCGAAGGCGCGCTGAATTCCCTTAAAGAGATCATTGTCGTTTTCAAAGAACGTTCCGCCAGTATCATGTGCCAGTTGAAAGAGAGCATCGGTGTTCTCGCGGGCGACTGTCATCTGACCTTGATCCACCCTCTCCGGAATGACGGCGCCGTTGCTGGCGTCAAAGCTGTTACTACCCAGCGAGGCAGCCGCATACAGCCCGCGAGAATCGATGGTATAGAACCTGACGTTGTACTGGACCGCCAGTTTGAGGACCACCTGCAAAGGCGCCTCCTGGTCGTGTGGATTGAACTGAATCATTCTGTTTGTTGACGGCCCGAAGCCATCCATGATGCCGTACAGTTCACGTCCTGGAAAGCGGTTAAATCCGTCTGAAATTAAAATGATGGTCCGCATGGTAGGCATGCTCGCGGTTGCCTTGACCAGTTCATTCAGGCCGCGCAGGAAATCGCGGTCGAGATACTCAGTTCGTTGGCCAACGCTCAACAAAGTTCCCTGGGCCCGACCGGCGGCCCCGGCACATCCTGGGCTATCGGTCCTTGTTCCGTAGACTTCGCAGGCACAGAATTTGCAGTAGTCATCCTTCATTTGGTTCCGGAACTGCTGAATGTCCCGTACCGTAGTGATGGCTTCACTGTCCTGAATCGCTTTCAAAAACTGTTTGCTCTGAACCGCCTGTAGGATCTTCGCTGAGTCGCGAGTGGAGTCCTGCACCACGTGCACTTTCCGCCCCAAGGCGACCAGCGCGTATTGGGAGTCCTCGCCTTGCTCCTGGGAGAAGAACTTCTTCAGCGCCTCATTCACCCGCGCGAAATTCGAAAAAGCGGAATGCATCGTATCGACACAAATCAGATAAGTGCGCTTAGGGATCGCCGGCGCGACACCAGTCTGAAGTGCTGCAGGCTTGTTCGATAGTGCCGGGGACTTTCGGCTTGGCGTAAGTGAAGGGGCAGGAATCGGCGCGGTGTCGCTGCTCGTGCTGAAGGCGACGATCTTCTGCGGTGTGCCGTCTTCAAAAACCTCGAAGTCATCCGCCTTGAGACCTAACGCATGGTGGCCTTTCTTGTCCGTGACAACCACAGGAACCAGCACCTGTCGCACGTCCGCTTTGATGACCGTTGGTTGGGATTGACCGAAAGCCTTTGGGGAGACCGTGAAGGTTGCCGCCAGGATTATGCAGAGAGGCAGCGCTGGCCGAGGGCTTGGCATGTACGCCTTGGTGACGCGTTTCAAGAAACGCGCGTTACCGAGGGATAGCGAGTACCTGCGAGGGCTCCACGCGTCAAACGTGAAAAACTCCCCCACAGAACCGCGCGCGTCAGCAAGCGGATACGGCAGAGCGCTCTGGCGTCAATTCCCTGGGGCCCTTGGGGAGGAGCCTCGTAGACAATATCGGCGGCAGGCTATGACAGCCTGTGCCGCGTTGGATTCTGCTTCATTCCGGGAAGGCGGCGTTTGGCTGGTCCAGCGGGGCAAAGCGAGTATCAACTCGGAGCGTGTGTTTGCTTGGCTGCCCCTTTAGCGAATCCCGATTACCATCGAGTCCGGGCCGACCAGATGCTCGACGCGGGTCTCGCGGAAGCCGGCTTCATTCATCCAGCCCTGGCAGTCGGCGCCGGTATAGTCGAGTCCGTCGGGGGTTTTAATGAGCATGTTGAGAAGAATGGGGACGAGAAAAATGGGGACAGGGACAGGAGGGTGTGAACCAGAATGTGTAAACGGTTTTTCTCAAAGAAGGGGAATCTGAGGAGAACTGATGGGAATCGACAAAGACATTCTGGATAAGTTTCACCTTGGCGAAGATAGGGAGCCTCAGGCTAGTTAGTGCCGCAGGGCAATCCTCAGCGAATCGTGACTAGGTCAATAGGGACCGATACACGGCGATATCGTCTGGAATCCTCTCGGACCACCGCAGATGAGCCGACAGAAGACACATGGTAAAC